>WQVI01000042.1 GCA_009781625.1 Defluviitaleaceae bacterium
CTATAAGAAAATGCAGATTTGTGAGGCGATTTTTCGCCAATCAAGGAAGTGATGACGTGGCGTGCCCAAAGGCACGCGAGGAAGAGCTGACGCAGAGTGGCGGAAATATCGACCGCAAATGTGCGTTTTCGTTAGTGGGAACAGGCCCTAAGTCGCAATATGAATATAAGACGCAGCTTATTGTACTTTGTTCCCTTTTACTATTATACATTTAAAGGCCTGGTCAGTCAATATATAGCTAATATATCAGCTTGATGAAAGGCAATTTTGCCAATTAAGGAGCTGAGAACGACACGTTCCTAGAGGCACGTTAGGACGAAGGTGTCGTCGTCACCCGAATGGCGGAAATATCGACCGCAAGTATGTGTTTTCGTTAGCGGGACCGGGCCCTAATAATCAGAAAATGAACATACTTGGCCGTGGGTGTATAAGCCGCAAGCTGGCTCCTTAAAGTATTTGACAGCCCCGTCCTCTTGTGGTAAAATTATACCAGAATTCCAGCCGCAGGAATAAGGGGGTGTCAAACATGGTTTCCCAAACTGTTGTGTTAAATTTGGAAAACGGTTTAAATACTGATGAGGTATCGAAAATTATAAATTTTTCGAGAAATTTTGAAAGCACGATAACTATGAAGCATGATGGGCGCATTGCAAATTGCAAAAGCCTTATAAGTTTGATTAATCTTGGGGCTGTGTCTTTTTCTGAGGTGGAAGTTGCTACAGAAGGGCCCAATGAGACAGAAGAACTTGAAAGATTTGTAAAATTTTTACAAGAGATGAGTGTTTAAAAAACTAGGGTGAGATGACACACCCTAGTTTTTTTTGAAGATAAGCCACTTGCTGGCAACATAGTTAAAAACAATGACAAAGACCTGCGCCGCCGCCAAAAACACAATTTCATTGAGGCCCATAACATCAACAAACACGAAGAGGATGCCTACGTAAATTACGCTTGAAACCGCACGTGAAGCTATGAAAAGAGCAAGCTCTCGCGCCACACCTTGGCGCGTTTTTTGCTTGCTTTCAAACACAAAAATTTTGTTGACAAAAAAGGCAAAGATAACAGCGACAACCACAGAAATTGTGCTTGAAAGCCAAGCATCAAGGCCTGCGCCAAAGCTTAAAATAAGATGTAACACAGTGTTTACAGCTGTTGTGGCACCGCCAAAAAACAAATATAGTATAATTTCGCGATGTTTATCAAAAAGTGTTTTCAATTTCTTCATTTGGTTTTCGCAACCTCTTTTATAAGGGCAACTATGCTGGATATGCCGTTTTCTGCCCCGCTTTTTTTCATTGCGGCGATATATTTTCCACGATTTTCAAAGGTGTCCGTAATAGTTTTAACCAAAACGTCTTTATCCATATCGTCCTCGTCAATAACGACAGAAAACCCTTGCCGTGCAAAGCTTTCGGCATTTAAAATCTGGTCGCCTCGGCTGGCGCGCCTTGACAGAGGGATGAGGACATTGGGCTTAGAAAGTGCCAAAAGCTCGCTCAGGGAATTTGCGCCGGCCCGAGATACCACAAGGTCTGCGGCGGCGTATAGATGTCCCATTTCTTCGCCCACATATTCAAATTGAAGATATCCAGGTCGCTTTGCAGCTTCGTTTAAATTGCCTATGCCACAAATATGCACGATATTGAAAGTGGTAAGAAGGCCATCCAGTGCATCACGTATGCAGTTGTTTATGGCCGCAGAGCCCTGGGACCCGCCCATAATCATAATCACGGGCTTTTCTTCAGGAAAATTGCACAGTGCCACACCCTTTATGCGGCTGCCGTCGAAAATTTCCTGCCTTATGGGCGTGCCTGTCAGCAATGCCTTAGATTTTGGAATTTGGGCGAGGGTTTCAGGAAAGACGCAGCAAACCTTGGTGGCGTGGGGTATGCACAGCTTATTTGCTAAGCCTACCGTTATGTCGGATTCGTGTATGATAACGGGCACTTTCGACAGCCGCGCCGCCAAAACCACAGGTACGGTAACAAAGCCACCTTTGGAAAACACAATGTCGGGGGCTATCTTTTTAATTATCTTGCGGGCCTGCCCTACGCCGCGCACAACACGAAAAGCGTCTGTGATGTTTTTTGCACTTAAATATCTGCGCAGCTTGCCCGAAGAAATGCCGTAATACGGCAAATTTTCTTTTGCGACAAGGTCTTTTTCCATGCCGTCTACGCTGCCTATATAGCTGATATCAAAGCCCAACCCGCGAAGTTGCGGCAAAAGCGCTATGTTAGGCATAACATGGCCTGCGGTACCGCCGCCTGTCAATATAATCTTCATAATATACCTCTTTATTAGCTATTGCATCTCGTTTCATTATATGATACAATAAATTGGGTAATTATGCAAGGATTTTGAAAAGCAGTTTCATGGAAGGAAAGGTGATATCTTGAAGCTAAGGCATATTTTTATAATCGCCTTTGTTTCACTGCTTGCTGCCTGCGGTGAGGTAGAATCCAACACTGAAGAATGCGACGAAGTAGCGCAGCAAATTTCTGTTGTAGAGGTAGATGCAGAAGAAAATGATGAAAGCAAAGAAAGTGACGAAAGCGTCACATGGCCTCTTTATGTCCCAAGTTATGTCATCAATCTTGAAATTTTTCCAGACGAGCGCACGGTAAACGGCGTCGCCAACGTATCTTTCATGAACACATCAAACTATGCTCTGGATAGGGTTTTTTTTAATCTGCCTTTTAATGCTTTCGCTGAGGATTTTCCATATACAGCCTGGCTGCCCGGCTTTGAAAGCCGTATTTTCCAGCATGGCCAAAATTTTGGGCATTTTAATGTCACCCTTGCCACGACAAGTTTAAATCCCGCAGAATTTGACATACACGGCACCTTGCTTACCATACATCTGGAAGAGCAACTGCCACCGGGAGTCGCAGTTGAAGTTGGTTTAATTTTTGATGCATACATCCCACATATAAGCCATAGGACAGGGGGAAATGAATACGCAATGTGGTTTGGAAACTTTTTGCCCACATTGCCCGTGTTTTCTTCGGGGCATTGGCATATCTACCCCCATCATCCCATCGGCAACCCAATTTTTACAACAATTTCTAATTTTGAAGTTAACATAACCGCCCCTGCGGAATATACCATTGTATCCACAGGTACAGCAATACGCGGCGAAGGAGATATAAGGCCCACAACATCCATCATTGCAGACCATGTGCGCGATTTTGCTTTTGCCGTACTTTCGTCTTCCTATAACTCGCAGAGAATTTTGCTTGATGCAGGCTTGGAAATTGCTGTGTACTATCACAAATGCTGCGGCAATGAAGCCGCTTTAAATGCGTTGCTATCCATCGCCATTGACGCTTTCGACTATTTCGAAAACCGTGTGGGCATATATCCATATCAAAGCTTCAATATCGTCGAAACAGAGCTGTTTATCCGCGATTCTATAAGATATCCCGGTATTGTTTTTGTAGATTCTCGTCTTCTGCATACGCCGGCAGTCCATGACTCTATCGTGCGGGATATTGGGTATCAGTGGTTTTATAATGTAGTGGGCAATAACCCCGTTACAGAAACTTGGCTGTCCCATGGGCTTGTGGCCTTTTTACAGCTGGGTTTTACTATGGACGAAGATGAAATTGTAGCACATGCTCAAACCCTTCATCAAAATTTGGACAGGGCCTTGATTTTTATGGAATTTCCGGAGCTTTTCCGAGACCTGGGGCATTACACGTCTTGGATGGATTATAGAAATATCCAGCATTCTCGTGGCAAGTTGTTGTTTTATGCCCTTTGGCAAGAAATGGGTGATGAGGCCTTCAATCTCTTTGTCAGAACCTACTATCAGAGATACGCCTTTGGCACAGCTACTACCGAGGGACTTATTGCCATTGCTGAAGAAATACATGAGGAATCTTTAACCGACTTTTTTGATGCATGGATAAATTCTCCAGCTTTGCCCCCGATTAACTGAATTTTTGAGGTATGTGTATGAAAATCACCGCTATTTACGCTCCATCAGGACCGGATTTTGGCCTTAATACTGCCCTTGATGTAGTATGCGACACTTTGATGGAGTTGGGCGAGAATGTTGCATCTGTAGATTTATCTGCGGCTGCCTTAACTTATTATGACGGTAAGCCTTCAAACACTGCGCGCTACCTAATGGATGGCCTAAAGGATGCCGACGGCCTTATTTTTGCTTGCAGCGCGGTTTTTCATGCCCCTTCCGCCCTTATGCATACCTTTTTAGAATATTTTCAAGATGAGAACTACCGAAGTCTTGTGAAGCAGAAGAATTGTTTGCTTTTGACATTTTCTCAGGATAGTGGCGAGCGTGCCGCAGCAGAGCAGCTTTCACGTATTTTAAGCTCTTTGGGCGCTATCGACGTTGTGCGCATTTCTTTGGACGCTTCCGTAGCAGATGTGGCAGATGGCCATGTTACCGAGCTTATAGAGCGTCAAACAGAAGACTTTTACCGCATTTTAAGACAAAATCGTAGATATATCCTCTCGCAGAAAAAAAATCCTATAAAAATTTTAGGCCCTAATGATGCCAGAAACATAGTTGACGCAAATATGCGCAATCTGTATGAAAAGCACAATTTGGGTAATATAAATGAAACCGCGCAGATGGATATCAACAAAATTGTGGCTATGTATACGAAAAAGCATGGCATAAATGAAGAAGTTGACGCAGATGGGGCTGCTGCGCCTTTGGTTGCTTCAAGTCCCAAATCTTGCAAGCAACTTACGGCAAGTTTGCCGCATTATTTTAACCCACAGCTAACCAAAGACATGGAAGTAACAATTCAGCTTGATATTTCGGATGATGATGGTTTTTTAGGGCATCTTGTTATTGCAAACCAGGGTTGCGTGTTTCATGAAGGCGGCGCAGACAGAAATGACATCATCATCATGACAGATGCCAAAACCTGGGCAGATGTATTAAAAGGAAAAATAACGGCACAAAAGGCCTTTATGATAGGCAAATTAAAAGTTAGAGGAAGTTTTGCACTTTTGACTAAATTTGACCAGTTATTTAATAAAATTCCGTAACATAGGAGGACAAGCTTTGAGCGAAAAAGGGTTTTTTGGAAAAATTATCGGCGGGCTGGCTAAGACGCGGCAAGGTCTTGCTGATTCTGTTGGAAATGTGTTGAAAGGCTTTACCAAAATTGATGAAGAACTGTTTGAAGAACTGGAAGAAGCCCTGATTTTAGCAGATTGCGGCGTAGAAACTTCCATGGCAATTATAGATAAACTTCGTCAAAAAGCAAAATCTGATAGAATTGATACGGCGGAAGGCGTGAAGGATGCGCTGGTTGCCATAATTTCTGATATGATAGAAGGTGCTGTAGCACCCCTTGACATCAAATACCCCGCCATTGTGCTTATCATCGGCGTAAATGGCGTGGGCAAAACAACGACGATAGGCAAGCTGGCGGCAAACTTCACAAAAGAGGGCAAAGCCGTTATTTTGGCCGCCGCCGACACTTTTCGCGCCGCGGCTATTGACCAGTTGCAAATTTGGGCGGATAGATCTGCCGTCACCCTCATTAAGCATCAAGAAAATTCCGACCCCGGCGCCGTGGTTTTTGACGCATGTGCCGCCGCCAAGGCCCGCAACGCTGATTTACTGGTTGTAGACACAGCCGGGCGTCTGCACAACAAGAAAAATCTGATGGAAGAATTGCGCAAAATTTCTCGCATCATTGATAGAGAGCACCCGACGGCCCATCGCGAAACTTTTCTTGTGCTTGACGCCACGACAGGGCAAAATGCATTACAGCAGGCCAAGCTATTCGCGGAAATTGCGGACATCAGCGGCATTGTGCTGACGAAGCTGGACGGCACGGCTAAGGGCGGCATGGTAATTGCAATTGCCAACGAAATGGACATCCCTGTGCGCTACATAGGTGTAGGCGAACAAATTGACGACTTGCAACCTTTTGATGCACAAGTATTTGCGCGCGGGCTGTTTTTTGAGGAGGAGTCAAATGATTTGTAATGTAAAAGGCATCCCCATGTATTACGAAGAATACGGAAAAGGTACCCCTATATTATTTATACATGGTTATCTTGTTGACCATCGCCTGATGACCGGCTGCTTTGAGCCTGTTTTCAACAAGCTGTCAGGGTACAGAAGAATATATATCGACCTACCGGGCATGGGCAAGTCCCCTGCCCCATCATGGCTAAAAAATGCTGATGATATGCTTGATGTTGTGATAGAATTTACGAAAAACGTCATTGGTGATGACGCTTTTTTAGTTGCCGGAGAGTCTTATGGCGGATATATGGCCCTTGGCCTTCTCCATAAGATGAAAAGCAAAATAAATGGAGTTTTCTTCCTTTGTCCGGTGATTGAGTCTGACTATAGCAAGAGAATTTTGCCCACCCATCGCCTTTTGCACAAAGATGACAGCTTTACGCCGCCGGAAGAATTTTTAAGCATGGCTGTAGTTTCAACCCCGCAGATATACGCCGCTTTTGAAAAGAATATCCTTCCAAGCTTGGAAATTGCTGATAAAGAGTTTACGGAAAGATATAGAAAAGAGGGTTATGCGCTTTCTTTTGATAATGCGCTAAGAGACCTTGTATCTGATGTTCCGGCTGCTTTTTTGCTGGGCCGTCAAGATGCTATTACAGGTTATGCGGATGCCCTTGCCCTTATAGAAAATTTTCCAAGGGCGACTTTTGCTGTCATGGACTGCACAGGACATAATCTGCAAATTGAAAATGAGGCGCTTTTTGCCGCGCATGTGGTTGATTGGTTACGGAGGGTTTCATATGAAACATGATTACAAACGTATCGCAATCGTTGGAAGCGGCGGCAGCGGCAAAAGCACGCTGGCAAGGCAGATATCCGCCACAACCGGCCTGCCGCTGGTGCATCTTGATATGGAATTTTGGCGACCGGGCTGGGAGCAGACGCCCCAGAATGAATGGATTGCTAAAATTGAGACGCTAATACAGCGCGAAAGCTGGATTATTGACGGCGATTATGGCAGTACTTTGGCAATGCGGTTTGCCGCGGCAGATTTGGTTATTTTCCTTGATATTAGCCGCTTTATATGCCTGTTTCGCGTGCTAAAGCGCAAAAATAAAGCACGAACGGATTTTCCGGACTTTCTTGAGGATAAGCTGGACTGGGTGTTTTTGAAATGGATATGGAAATTTCCAAAAAATAACAGGAAACATATTTTGAAATTGCATGAAAAATATTCTGACACTATTTTTATTGTCATCCGAAATAAAGCAGAACTAAAGAAACTATTGGAGGAATTTGGTGAAACTTAACCAAGGGTATCATTGTTTGGACATAGTAGAATCAATTAGCAGCTTGGAAACTAGTCTCGAAAGCGGGCTTGGTGTAGATGAGGCCGCCTTTCGATTGGCAAGCCACGGCCCAAATCGCCTTACGGAAGCCAAGAAAAAGTCTTGGCTTATTAAGGTGTTGGCACAATTTAAAGATTTTTTGGTGATTATCCTTATTATTGCGGCCGTTATCTCCATTGTTGTCGGCGGCGATTGGCTGGATGGAAGTATCATCATCGCCATACTGGCTGTTAATGTTATCATTGGTCTTGTGCAGGAAAACAAGGCTGATAATGCCCTGCGCGAGCTTAAAGCAATGAGCGCGCCGCGCACAAAGGTGCTTCGCGGCGGTGCAGTTGAAAAAATAGATTCTGCTAACCTTGTGCCCGGCGACATCGTTATTTTGGACGCGGGCGACTATATCTCTGTCGATTTGCGCATTTTAGAGAGCGTCAATCTGTGGGTGGATGAATCAGCCCTGACGGGCGAATCTGTGCCGGTGGAAAAGTCCGCCAGTGTTACTTTGCCAGCCGATGCAACCGTGGGAGACCGCATAAACTGCGCCTTTATGGGCACGGTGGTCAACTATGGCCGTGGCCGCGGATTGGTTGTTGCAACGGGCATGGAAACCGAAATGGGAAAAATTGCTACGATACTAAATCAAACAGAAGATGCGCAAACGCCCCTGCAAATTAAGCTGGATGTAATGGCGAAATGGCTTGGCATCGTGCTTGTGGTCACTTGCGCAATCATCTTCATCATTGGCTTCCTTCAAGGAATGCCCCTGGTGGAGATGTTTATGGTGTCGGTATCTCTGGCCGTGGCCGCCGTGCCGGAAGGCGTTGCCATTGTCACCACCATGATATTAGCCATTGGCGTGCATCGCATGGTGCGTTCTAATGTCATCGTCAAAAAGATGCGTGCCGTGGAGACGCTGGGCAGTGCAACTGTCATTTGCAGTGATAAAACGGGCACGTTGACGCAAAATAAGATGACTGTGGTGAAGGTGTCCGATGAAGCCAATGTTCATAAGCTCGCGAAGATTGGCGCACTGTGTAATGACGCCATGTTTGCGGCGGAAGGCGGCAAAATTATAGGCGACCCTACCGAGGCGGCAATTTTGGCTTATGCCAAAGGGTTGGGCGTTGCACCAGACGCGCGCCGCGTAAGGGAAATTCCTTTTGATTCAGACCGCAAGCTGATGTCAACGTATAATGACGTGAATGGAAAAATTGTGATGCATACCAAGGGTGCGCCGGACGAAATTTTTCGGCGTGCAACACATTATCTTAAGGGTGGAGTGGTTTTGCCCTTAGATGATGATGTTAGGCGTGGATTGACTGTGCAAAACGAGGGTTTTGCATCGGAAGCCTTGCGCGTGTTGGGTTTTGCGTACAAGGAGTATGAAAACGAAACTTCAATTGATGATATTGAGCAAGATTTGACATATGCTGGTATGATGTGCATGATAGACCCGCCCCGCGAGGAAGCTGCCGCCGCCGTGGAGCAATGCCACAAGGCCGGCATCAATGTGAAGATGATAACGGGCGACCATAAAATTACTGCCATTGCAATTGCGCGGCAATTGGGCATTATTGAGGAGAGCAGCGAGGCCCTTGAAGGCGCGGAACTTAACAAGCTTGATGATGAGCAGCTGGCGGAGAGGGTCAAGGATGTCAACGTCTTTGCCCGGGTGTCACCGGAGCACAAAGTCCGTATTGTGACTGCCCTGAAGGCAAGCGGCAACATTGTGGCCATGACAGGCGACGGCGTAAACGACGCTCCCAGCCTAAAGCGGGCAGATATCGGCATTGCCATGGGCATCACGGGCACCGATGTGTCCAAAGAGGCCGCGGATATGATATTGGCGGACGATAATTTTGTCAGCATTGTGGGTGCCGTGGAGCAAGGCCGCACTATTTACAACAATATCCGCAAGGTTGTGGGTTATCTGCTTTCGGCCAATATCGGCGAAATTTTAATAATTCTTTTGGCCATTGTTTTTGGTCTGCCTGTGCCGCTGATGCCGACGCAGCTGTTGTTTATCAACCTGCTGACGGATGCTTTCCCCGCCTTTGCTTTGGGCATGGAAAGCAAAGAGCCGGGCGTTATGGACCGCGCGCCCCGCGACCCCAAAGATCCCATCATCAATGGCGTGATGAGGAAAACTGTGGCCTATAAATGCATTTTCTTGGCTATCGGCGTGTTGTCGGCTTTTGTTTGGGGCTTGCATTTTTACGGCGTGGAAGTGGCGCGGACGTTGGCATTTTTTACCTTAGTGTCAAGTGAACTGCTTGTTGTCTATGCCGCACGTACAGAGCGTTTTGTAGGCCTGAAAAAAGAGCTGTTTGCCAACGGCTTCCTTAACCGCTCTATCCTCATATCCTTCGCCATCCTCTTTGCCGCTGTATACATCCCTGTGTTAAACCCTGTGTTTCACACGGTAATTCTTTCGCCGACGCAATTGGTCATGGCATTGGCCTTTTCGCTCATCCCGATAATTGGCGCGGAAACCTCTAAGCTTTTGAAAAAATAATGGAAAATTATTACTTGTAATTTCGGACAAAAATAACTATAATTATTTATGGAGGTGCGCCATATGGACGATATTAAAAAGGGTATTGTAAACGCCACCCGCTCTATTGCAAAGGGCAGCGGCACATTTTTAAAAACGACCAAGCTTTCGATGACCCTTTCAAACGAAGAGGCCAACATGAAGTCCCTTTACATTGAAATTGGCAAAAAGGTGCACGAAATTTATAGCTATGGCGGGAGCTTGGGCGATTTTTTTGACAAGAAATATCAAGAAGTTTTAGAGCAGCAGAAGAAAATTGATGATGTTAGGGAAGCCATGGAGATAGCGAAAGGCGTAAAGACTTGCCCGAAATGCGGCAAGACATCTCCGCGGGCATCTACCTTTTGCCCAAAATGCGGCGAAGCTATCAGCGATGTGCCGGAAACTGTTGACGCAAGGCCTTTCGAGGCACCTGTCGCGCCAACACCGGCACCGGTTGCGGTTGTGCCGGAAGTGCCATTGCCAAACAGCGTTGTGTCGCCCGTAGCAGCACCCAAGCCCGCGCCAAAAGGCAAAATTTGCAATGTTTGCGGCAATGAAAACGACCCTTTTGACAGGTTTTGCCTATCTTGCGGACGGATTTTGTGAGGCGATTTTATGGACGATAACACAAAGAAATTTTTACAATATATTTTTGAAATTGTGGAAGGCATGGAGCGCAGGGCCCAAAGCGGCAATTTTACCTGCACCGTTTGCGGCTTGACTTATGCGGATTTTAAAAAATCCAGCAAGTTGGGCTGTGAAAATTGCTATCAAGCCTTTAGGGCCCCTATTTCCCAGGCTCTAAAGGATATCCACAGCACAAATGAATATAATGGCAAGATACCGCGGGGCCAGGCTGACAAGTATGCTGATTTGATTATCAAAAGAGAGCTTGCGGAAAACCGCCTGTTGCTGAAAAAGGCGGTGGAAGCCGAAGAATTTGAAGAGGCTGCTAAATATAGGGATATTATCAATGGCTTACAGGCGAAAATCAGCAGCAAGTCCGCAATGGAGTGATTATATGTTTAAAGCTTATGGAGAGTTAAGCACCATCTTATATGAGCATACAAAACCGCCCGGACATTCGATTGGCGGCGATATTGAATATTTTGCCGACAAACTACATGACATCAAGGGCAAGGTTTTGGAAGCCGGCGTGGGCACGGGTCGTATGCTTATCCCGCTTATCCAAAAGGGTTTTGATGTGGACGGCGTGGATATTTCACCTGACATGCTGGCAAAATGCAAAGCTAATTTGGGGAAATATAGCATATCCGCAGATTTGTATCAACAGGATTTATCAAAGCTGTCCCTGCCGCAAAAATATGACGCCATTATAATGCCTACGGGCAGCTTTTGTCTGTTGCCCAGGGATATAATTGAAAATACGCTGGCCTGTTTTTTAAATCATCTGGAAGTAGGCGGCAAGCTCATCATTGACATTATTTTTCCCGATGAGTTTAAAAAGGGTGAAACTTTTTTACGTACCTTTCAGCTTGACAACGAGATGGGCATATTGTATACGAGTTTTCATAGCGAAATTGATTGGATTGAGCAAAAAGCGTCTCACATAATTAGGTTTGACCTGCTAAAAAACGGCGAAATTCAAAAAACAGAAGTTTCAAACTTCATATTGTTTTGGTATGGTATTAAAGAAATTGAAATATTGCTGCAATCTGTTGGATTTGCGGAAATTAGCCATGAATTTGGTTATGGGGCGCAGGGCCAATTGCATCCTATCACTTTTACGGCAATTAAAAGGCGGTGATTTTATTGAAATGGTATGAACAACCGCAAGTTGATGATTCTGTTATAATTTCCTCGCGGGTGCGCTTGGCGCGCAACCTTGCGGGATATGCTTTCCCTTCCCGCCTGCTGGCCACTGATGCGTCAGCCGCTATAGATAGAATGAAGGCCTCAATATTAGACACAAAGAGCTCTTTGGCGAGCAACTTGACCTTCGTAAGCCTTACTGGCATGGCCACAAGCCAGCTTGGCGAATTATCCGAAAGGCATGTCATAAGCCCTGCAATGACAGCTTCCGCCATGAATAACTCTGTTAGCCGAGGGCTAGTATATAATAGCGCAGAAAATATTTCCATCATGCTTAATGAAGAAGACCATTTGCGTATTCAAGCCATTTGCGCCGGGCAGGATTTGGACGTTGCCTATCAAACCGCCAATGAGGTGGATGATATCATGTCCGAAGGCTTGGAATATGCCTTTGATACGGAATTTGGCTTTCTTACAAGCTGTCCCACCAACACGGGCACAGGTATGAGGGCATCGTATATGCTGCATGTGCCGTTGTTGGAGTCTACCGGCAATCTCAAGATATACGCTGACATAATAACCAAGGCGGGCTTTGCCATACGCGGTGCCCATGGCGAAGGAAGCGAATCTATGGGTGGCATTTACCAAATTTCAAACCAAAGGACCCTTGGCAAAAGCGAAACGGAGACTATTTCATCACTAAAGCGCCTTGCGAACCAGCTTGTAGAAAAAGAACTTTCCGTTCGTGAGCACTTCGTTAAAGAATTTCGCCATGAAACTGAGGATGCCGTGCATCGCGCCTATGGCATATTAACAAACTGCCGTAAAATTGGGCTTAATGAGGCCACAAAACTGCTTTCGGATATACGGCTGGGCAAGATATTGGGTCTTATAACCCACGAAATTAGCAGCGGAACGATTTATAATTTGATGACCCATATACTGCCCCATAATTTGCAAAAAGTGATGGGGCCGGCGCAGGATGCGCGGCAATTGGACGTGTTGCGTGCAGAATATCTGCGTAACTCAATTTCATAAGGGGGCATTTGCGTGAATAAACGGATTATGACAGTTTTGGTAACTTTGGTAGTGATTTTTACTACCTTATCGCCATTGACACTTAACGCAGAAGAAAGCAGGGTTATGCGTTTTGAAATTGGCAACACCACTTTCACAATTGATGGCGTGATTCAAGAGCACAATGTTGTTGAATGGCAGGTGCTTGGTGCTGATTTGCCGATATATATCGACCCTATTTACGACCGTACAATGGCACCAACTTGGATGGTTACTAGGGCCGTTAACGGTTTTCTAGACTTTTGCCACAGAGATCAGATTCTCTTTATGATGCGTGACGGGACATTGTTGAGATTTGCTCAGGATGACTCTAGGTCGGATAGCGTGGGTGTATTGCGCATTCATGAAGACACCGGAGCTTGGTTTTTACCCCTGCGCTATGTGGCAGAAGCCTTTGGCTATGAAGTAATTTGGGATGATGCCGCGCAGGCGGTTTATATAATTGAAAGATAATGTGAGGAAGAGTATATGTAATCTCATCAGGGGGTATTTTCATGAATAAACGGATTACAGCGGCTTTAGTGGCTTTGGTGATGATTTTCACCGCCTTATCGCCATCGACACTTTACACGGCAGAAAGAAGAGTGCTGCGTTTTGAGATTGGCAGCGATGTGTATACTGCTGATGGCGTAGTGCGAAAAGGCAATACTGGGCGGGGTTATGGAGACTTTAATTATGAACCTAATAGTCATGTAACTGCGCCAGTATTTATCGACCCTGTATACAACAGGGCGATGGCTCCTGTGTATATGATTCGCGAAGCACTTGATGTGCGAATGTGGTTTGACTGCAATAGTTATGTCACTTTTTATAGAGATGGGGTGCATGTGTGGTTTAGGCTGGGCGACTCTCTGCCTTATGGCATGGGTATGCCGACAGTTCAACAGGGAACAACGGGAGCATGGGTATGGTTTGCGCCACTTCGCTATGTGGCAGAAGCCTTTGGTTATGAAGTGATTTGGGATGATGCCGCGCAAGCGGTTTATATAATCGAAAGATAATTTTTGCAAGGAGGAATATATGCAATCAAAATTTACACAGAAGGCACAGGAAGCCATAAACAACGCCGGAAACGCGGCAGGAATTTTGGGCCATAATTATATCGGGACAGAGCATCTGTTGTTGGGCCTTTCCCGGGCGACGGACAGCATATCGAAAAAGGCGCTGGAACTTCAGGGCGCATTTGACGATGCCATCGAGAGAAAAATTTTGGAAGCCCTTGAGGGGGCGCAGGGCAACATGGCCACCCTTGGCCATGGCAAGCCCCAGGGCTATACACCGCGCACCAAGCGCATCTTAGAGCAAGCCAATGTTGAGGCCCAGCGCATGAATACAAATTATATCGGCACAGAACATCTGCTAATTGCCATTTTGCGCGAGGCGGATTGTTTGGCGGTGCAGATACTTATGTCGTTAGGCGTTAACATACAAAGGCTTTATGAGGATATTTTGGCCATGCTAAGCGAATATTCGCCCCATGTGCAGCATCCTCATAAAAAACAGCAGCCGGGCGGGCCAAATCAGCAAGGGGGGCCAAAATCCAACACGCCTACCCTGGACATGTTTAGCCGCGACTTTAACCAGCTGGCCCTTTCGCAGAAATTTGACCCTATTGTGGGCCGCACTAAGGAAATAGAGCGTGTTGTGCAAATACTTTCCCGGCGCACAAAAAATAATCCCTGCCTTGTTGGCGACCCCGGTGTAGGCAAAACCGCCATTGCCGAGGGCTTAGCGCAGAGAATTGTGACGGGGGATATCCCTGAAACCCTAAAAAACAAGCGCATTGTGTCGCTGGATATGGCGGCCATGGTGGCCGGCAGTAAATATCGCGGCGAATTTGAAGAGCGTATAAAGAAAGTTATAGCCGAAGTGACGGCCAGCGGCGATGTGATATTGTTTATGGACGAACTTCACACCATCGTTGGCGCAGGAGCTGCCGAGGGCGCACTGGACGCCAGCAATATTCTAAAGCCTTCACTTTCACGGGGTGAGATTCAACTTATTGGCGCAACGACTTTGGACGAATATCGCAAATATATCGAGCGTGACGCGGCATTGGAGCGTCGTTTCCAGCCTGTAGCGGTGGATGAGCCTACCGAAGAAGAGGCAATTGCCATGCTGCTTGGACTGCGGGACAAATATGAGGCACATCATAATGTGCAGATAACAGACGCGGCCATCACAGCTGCCGTCAAACTTGCGGCCCGCTATATAAGCGACAGGTTTTTGCCGGACAAGGCAATAGACCTGTTGGATGAAGCTGCCAGCAAGGTGCGGTTGGTGCTGCACACTACCCCGCCCGAGCTTAAAGACATAGAGGGGCAGATTGCTGCGCTGGAGCAGGAAAAGGAAGAGGCCGTAAAGACGCAAAATTATGAGGTGGCGGCAAAGGTTAAAACAAAGCAGGAGAAGTTGAAAGACAAATTGGAAAAAGAGCGTGCCAAATGGTCTAAGAAAAACGCGACTGCCGGGCAAACCGTTACCGAAGAGGATATTGCGGGCATTGTCGGCAGCTGGACGGGTATGCCTGTGAAAAAGTTACAGGAAGAGGAAAGCCGCCGCCTAATTGACATGGAAGCGGAGATTCACAAGCGTATTATTGGGCAAGTTGAGGCTGTTGCGGCGGTTTCTAAAGCCATCAGGCGCGGGCGCGTTGGCTTGAAAGACCCCAAGCGTCCCACGGGTAGCTTTTTGTTTCTGGGGCCGACAGGCGTTGGTAAAACCGAGCTTTGCAGAGCTTTGGCCGAGGTGCTGTTTGGCCACGAAGATGCCTTGATACGGGTTGACATGTCCGAATATATGGAAAAGCACAGCGTGTCGAAACTGATAGGCTCGCCTCCCGGCTATGTGGGCTATGATGAAGGCGGGCAGCTAAGCGAGAAAATCCGTCGCAAGCCTTATTCTGTCTTGCTTTTTGATGAAATTGAGAAGGCCCATCCTGATGTATTCAATATTTTGCTGCAAGTGCTGGATGACGGGCATATCACTGACAGCCACGGCAGGAAGGTTGACTTTAAAAATACCGTCATCATAATGACGTCTAATGTGGGGGCGCGTAACATTGTAAATCCTAAGAAGTTGGGCTTTAGCACCGGTGAGGATTTAAGCCAAAAGCACGCCAACATGAAGCGCGACATCATGGAAGAGGTAAAGCGCATCTTTAAGCCGGAATTTTTAAATAGAATTGATGATATTATCGTCTTCCAGCAATTGACAAAGGATGAGATTGCGCAAATTGCCCGTATCATGATGGATGAAACCGTAGCGCGGGTTAAAGAGGCCATGCAAATTGAAATTTCTGTCACTGATGCGGCGATAGATTTTATTGCCGATGCAGGATTTGACCCCGTGTACGGCGCAAGGCCACTAAGGCGTGCAATACAGTCTCGGGTGGAAGATTTGGCGGCAGAAAAAATTCTGTCAGGAGATGTAAAAACGAAGAAAAAATTGGTAATAGATGTTAATGATGGTAAAATTTCTATAGGAAACAAGTGATATTAAGAAAATTTTCAAAAAAATTGATGTTTTTAGGTAAATTATGCTTGACAAATGAGTAAAAACGGTGTATTTTAAGTAACATAAGGTTTTTAATATGCGAAAACCGATGTTTTCAACGAATTTTAGAGGAGGAAGTATTTAATGAACAAGTCAGATTTAGTAGCCGCTATCGCGGAAAAAACAGCAATGACCAAGAAGGACAGCGAAAAGGCTCTTCAAGCTTTTGTTGATGTTGTAACAGCAGAGCTTGGTAAAGGTGGCAGAGTACAACTTGTTGGCTTTGGCACATTTGATGTAGCTGAAAGAAAAGCCCGCGAAGGTAGAAACCCACAAACTGGTCAACCAATGACAATTCCTGCTTCAAAAGCTCCACGCTTTAAAGTAGGCAAAGCTTTAAAAGA
>WQVI01000043.1 GCA_009781625.1 Defluviitaleaceae bacterium
CTAATGTAGGGGCGGCTTACAGCCGCCCGCTTATAAAGCGACATCGGCACGTTACGGAATACGCGGCATTTCATTAACGGGCGGCTACAAGCCGCCCCTACGAAGGGCATATAGGCAGTTTTGCTACAGGTCTATTGCGAGGGCAACTATAGTTGTGCAGACAGCGAGGGATTACAAGTTGCCACTGCAAACTACTGCACAATTCTCAAATCTTCCGCTGTGATATCCCTCACAAGGGGGTTTATCGTCCTGTTTATCAATTCTAAAATGCCTTCCTCATCAGCTAGTTCATACCAATATGGCGCGCCACTTGTGCCCAGCATCGGCAGGGTGTAGGTGTGCAAAGCTTCTGTTCCGCCTATGTTGATGGCTTGGTTTGCAAACCATAAGAGCTCTCCCATTGCAAGGTCAGAATACACATGGTCATTAAAAATGCCTACAAATTCAGGTATTTGCAAGATGGATGCGGGCGTTAAAAGCTGGCTGGCTACGGCGGCCAACACTTGCTGTTGATGCTCTATGCGCTGATAGTCGCTGATGGTTGGTGAGATACCGGGTGTTCCCGTGCGATATCTGGCAAATCGCAAAGCGTCTTCACCATCCAGGGTTTGCAAGCCCGCCTGTAAGTCTATGCGCAAGTCTTGAAAGGGGTCGTGATAATACATGCGAAAAGGTATATAAATCTCCACGCCGCCAACCGCGTCCACCATGCGGATAAATGCCTCATAATCTACCCTGACATAAAAATCCGGCCTAAAGCCAATTAAGGTGGACACTTCGTATTTCATTCGCTCAACACCGCCTTCATGGCCGCCGCCGTGCAAACGGCCAACAGGGTAGGCGGAAACTATTTTTCTGCTATTGCGCTGCACATCAACCAAAGTATCACGCGGTATGCTTATTATGTAGCCCTGCTGGGCTTCGGCATCATAGGCGGCAACCATAATGGTGTTGGCGTTAAGGCCCTCTGTAAGCCCAAATATCAGAAAAGTGAAAAACATGGGCTTGCGCTCTTCAAATTGCGCCAATTGAGGTGGTAGCAATTCGTCGTCAAGCTCGCCATCCACGTCATAGCCTTCATCGTCGCCTACATCAAACACAGCACCGCCGGCAGCAATAACAGGTATATCAGGTGGCCTTACCGCGTTATTTACGGCCAACCAGCCAATGCCGCCGGCTAATAGCATAACGGCGGCGGCTATGGAAAATGTCTTTACAAAGAGCATAAAGGCTCTGTTTTGCTTTAACATATAATCTCCCTCTATAGCATACTTCCCATGAAGATGCTAACGAATAAGAAGTAGATGGCAAGCCCTGCGATATCCTTGATAGACGTTATTACGGGTGCAGAGCCCGCCGCTTGGTCCAGGTTAAATTTCAACAGCAAATAGGGGACGAAATATCCCAGCATGGCCGCAACCGTCATTGTGGCAGCCAAAGCAAGGCCTACGGCCAGCCCCAGCATAGGCTCGCCTTGCCACCAAGCCGCAACAAAGCCCGTGGCTACGCCCAATACGGTGCCGATGGTAAAACCAACCCAAACCTCTTTTAAAAAGTGCTTTAGAAAGTTTTTCATCTGTATATGACCCAGCACCACCCCGCGGGCAAAAACAGTGGCGGACTGTGTGCCAACATCGCCGCCCATGCCCATAATAAGCGGGATGAAGATGGCCACTACGCTGATAGCGCCTAGCCTGGTTTCAAAATCGTCAATTATCGCGCCTGTGATAAAGCCAAACAGCAGTGTTATCAGCAACACAGGCACACGTACGCGCCAAATTTTCCATAAAGAGCCGTTTACCAAAAGTTCGCTTCGGCTTGTTTCGCTTCCTGCGGTGTCAGAAAAACCTGCGTGGTCAAGTATATCTTCAGTAGTTTCTTCTTCCAAGATATCCACCGCGTCATCAATTGTTACAATGCCCACGATGCGCCCTTCTTTATCAACAACGGGTATGGCTAGAAGGTCAAGCTCTTGCAAAACACGGGCAACTTCTTCTTGGTCTGTATCAGTAGACACGCTGATGGCATTTTTGGACATTATATCGCCAATAAGGGTATTTCCGTCTGTTTTGCCGATAGTGGCGGCGGATGTCCCCCTTGCAATAAGCAAGCCCTTCAGCGTAAGCACGCCTTCAAGTTTTTTTGAAGCGTCCGTTACAAACAGCGTATATACAGTTTCTTTGTCCTCGGCCTGCTTACTTACTTTATCCAAGGCCTGCTCTACAGTCATATCCCTTCTAAGGGTTATAAATTCTGTGGTCATTATACGGCCGGCGGTTTCGTCTTTGTAACCCATCAAAATATTTGTAATTTTTCTTTCTTCGGGCGAAATGGCGGCAAGCAGCTTTTTGGCGACGCTTGCGGGCAATTCGTCAAACAATCTTACCCTATCGTCAGGCGCCATTTCATTTACAAGCTCTACTGCTTTTTCTTGTGTAAAAGAGTGGATAAGGTTTTGCTGCTCGTCTGTGTCAAGCTCTTCAAAAATATCTAAAGCGACGCCTTTTGCAAGCAACCTAAACACAATTACCTGATCTTCAGGCGAAAGGTCATGAAATGCTTGGAGAATTTCCAGTTCTTCTGAACTAGCAAGCAGGATTTTCAAGTTTTCCATATCTCTGTTTTTGATATAGTCTAAGATTTTTTCTATCAACATAATTGTACCTCCATGATGAATTAAACTAATTCCCATCCTGCCTTGGTTACGCCCTTTTCAAGCGCTACTTGCGATGTAATTTTTTCTATATGCTCATCTCTGCGTCTGCCGCTGATGATAACGGTGGCTTCAATTTCTACCTTGTTGCCAATTTCATCCGCGCTCTCTAAATTAACTAGTCTCAAATGCGCTTTGCTTAGGTTATCAATGATGGAAGACCGAATGTTAAATTCATTATCCTCGCGGCATGTAACGGACAGCAGATATGTGTTTTCTTCTTCCTCAAAACTCGCCAAAGGCTGAATTTTACTTGCAAGAAAACGAAATATTAAATTGCTGCCAATTAGCACGGCAACCGCGGCTATTGCGTAAAAAATTAGCCCGCTGCTGGTTAACACGCCTATTGCGGCAGTACACCACATTGTTGCCGCCGTGTTTAGGCCTTTGACATTTAGGCCCTCTTTAAAGATGATGCCGCTGCACAAAAAGCCTATGCCGGTAACAACTTGCGCCGCAATGCGGGTGGTATCGTCCGCACCCATCAATTGTGAAAACAGGGTAAACAGGCAAGCCCCCATGCATATCAGCACATTGATGCGTATGCCCGTCGAATGCCCTGTAAGCTGTCGCTCCAGCCCAATTAAAAACCCGAATATTACCGCACAACCAATGCGTATTGTAAAATCAAATAAAGTCATTGCGCCCACTCCTTTCTTTTGGTGGGCTAATCGTAATTAAAATAGTAAAATTACAAACACAGCCAGGGCAAAGACATAATAAAACGCAAAATATTTTAGCTTAGCTTTTTTAACTATAGCCAGCATGAAGTTTATAGCCAAATATCCCGACACAGCGGCCGTTATAAACCCTGCGGCAAGATTGACGAAATTTAAGCCTTCAATAAGGGCGGGGTCTCCCAAAATGCGTATTGCACGAAATGTCATGGCGCCAATGGCCGCAGGAACCGACATCAGAAACGAAAATTTCGCAGCATTTTCACGGCTTACACCCCTTGCCATCGTTGCTGTAATAGTGCTGCCCGAGCGTGATAAGCCGGGAAAAACAGCCACAGCCTGCGCGCAGCCTATCAACACAGCATCAATAATCCTCATGCCCTTTATGTCCTTGTCATTCTTTTTTAGTCTATCCGAAAGCACCAAAACTACGCCTGTAATTACGAAGCCAATGGGCAAAATATGAATTGAATAAAACATGGCCTCAATGTGATGCTCGAAAAGCAATGTCACGATAACCAGCGGTACAGTGGCTATCACCAGTAAAGCCGTGGTCTTTTGAAAAGGATTTTTTATCAGCGCCCAAATATCTTTGCGGAAAACAAACAGCAAAGGCAACAGGCTGCCCATGTTAAGCACTATTATAAAGGTTAAATTATCTTCTGCTGTTATACCGAAGATATGATGAAACACCAGCAAATGCCCCGAACTGGACACAGGCAAAAATTCCGAAAGACCCTGTATCAGGCCCAAAATTATGGCTTCTAATAAACTCATATGTTTTCTCCAAGCTTTCTGACACTATTTTCTTACGATTGCCAACCATATAATTTCTGCAACTACAACTGTCTGTATCCATCATATCCCCCCTTTCGCTTGTTGCCGCAAAATAAAAAACGACCATCAAAAGGGGTCGCAACCAAATATATGCCTATACGCAAAAAGCACACGCAAAGACAAACAAAACCCCTCGTACGAGCTTTAGCACTAAAAGACGTAGATATGTATTGTAGCAATCTAACTTAAAAATCGCCTCAATTCGCGTGTGAATACACCCTTGGTGCGTTGGTTGTATCCTCACGTCATTTCGTTGTTTTTAAGTAAAATTACTACGGTCATATCAGCTACATTAAGCAATGCCTTAATCCGACTATGCCTGTTATACCCTTGCGGCGTCTCTCGACATTTAAGGGCAGCAGCCTGTGTTCTTTTAGGAGCCTCACCTAACAAGTTATAATTTTCTTTTTAGAACAGGTTTATTATAACCCCTGCTATTATGCCTGTCAATAGTTTTTTGCAAAAAAACTGCCCTTGTTATAACACAAGGGCAGATGATGGTTTTTAATTAAATTTACGCTTTCTTGCGGCTTCGCTTTTTTTCTTGCGGCGCACGCTTGGTTTGTCATAGTGCTCTCTTTTACGAACCTCGCCTAAGATACCAGCCTTTTGTGTGGCGCGCTTAAAGCGACGAAGGGCAGAGTCCAAAGTTTCATTGTCTTTTATCCTGACCTCTGACATATTTTACTCCCTCCCTCCGCTTAGCCAAAAACGGCCTGTGTGGCCCGGCACGTATTCCAATATTTCAATCTATCGACTTATTATACATGAAAAATTTAGTTACGTCAAGAAAAAAATGTTACCTTGGAAAATTTTTCGTTGTAAGTGTTGCCACGTCATGCTATAATCGGTATTGAGGTAAGATTAGCATGGGGTGATAGCTTTGATAATTCGCCAAGAGATGTTTTCAGATTATGATGAAGTATACCAGCTTGTAAAAACATCCTTTGCAACAACGCTTGACGACGACGGAACAACACAGGATTATCTAAATGAACTTCGCAAAAAAGATGCCTTTATTCCAGGATTATCGCTGGTTGCAGAAGGCAAGGGTGGTGCGTTGGTAGGACAGATTGCGCTATACAAAACCATAATAAACACACCGCATGGAAAGTTAACCGAACTTTTGCTTTCACCCATCTGTGTGCATCCAAACCATTTCAGACGGGGCATTGCCCGTGTTATGATTGAAGAAGCCCTGCGTATAGCACGAGAAATGGGCTATAAAGCGGTATTTTTATGCGGCAACCCACAAATTTACAGCAAAATGGGCTTTGTGCCAACGCATTTCCATAACATCTTCCACGAAGAAGATAAAGCCGCAGAATGGAGCATGGTGAGAGAGATATACGAAGGCGCGCTGGACGGCATTACGGGAACCATAAACACAATTTGAAGGGGGATTAACGTGAAAAAATACGTTGCAGCTTTTGCAGCTGCACTTCTCTTTTTATTAGCAAGTTGCGAATCCGAAACCAATTTTACCGAAGATGTTGTCGTAAATGAGCCAGATATACCAGAACTACCGCCTTCTGATGAAACAATAGCAATTGAAGATTTATTTGAACCCAAAGACTCTATAGTTTATCTCTATGGCGAGCCTCATCCCATAAGGCTATATCCTTTCGGAGAGATTGTTAAAGACGAAACAGAGGGACGAGCCAGCTTTGCTATTTTTGTTGAAAACTATCCTGGCTATCGCGTGGAACAGCATGACAACTTGCTAAGGCTGACACCAAACTTTGACCCTCCAACGGATAGCCCGCCTATGTTTATGGAAATTACACAAATTGCGGATATTACGGCGGATGAAGCGGAATATAAGATTAAATCTGAGATTAACTTTGATTTATACGAACTTTTCCACAGATATGCCACACAAGATTTCCCTTTTAACAGCATCCATTTATACGAGAAAGAATTATCGCGAAACGCCAAGGTTATTAATATATATATCCGAGATAATGGGCGTGGCGGCGTGTTTGTTATCACGGTGCAACATTCTGAAGAAGCCCATCTTGTCGGAACCCGCTTTAGGCACTACATCAGCACGCTGGAGATAATTGATAAGTAAGGGGATTTTATTAAAAATGCTAAAGAAGATAAATGTAAAAAAAATTGTATCCATAGCGGGCATGATATTGGTGGTTTGGTCTTTTTATATCATTGGCGAGCAGATGATGTATATGCGGCACGACCTTGACCTTTCTATTCTGGTAAATCCATGGGTGTTTGTGCCCCTGTTGCTGGTAGCCTTAACAGAGGGTATCATTATCATTTTGGCCGCGCTAAATTTTCGCGGCTTGATGGCAGAAGTTTCTGATGTGCCCACTAAACGTTATGTTGTGATGAGGGCCTATGCTACAGCAAATATATATAAATATATCCCCGGCGGCTTTATGTATGTTGTTGGGCGCAGCCGTATAGCGGTGGAAACTGAGGGGATGCGCCACAGCAAGATAGCCATCGGCATAATAATTGAAGGTGCCGGGTGGATAGTTGCCGGGCTTATCCTTTCCGCCGCCTTTGCCTTTGACCACACTATCAGCTATTTCCAACAACTGGACATTTTGCCTATAATGGGCATGGTGCTTGGCTTGGTGATATTGGCGTCAATCCCTGTAATATATGCTTTTCGCCGTCGCATAAGCGAAGCCATAACCAATATTAAAAACGAAGCCAACAATTTTGGCCCAACGATGCTGATAAAACGCATGTTTACCGCAACAGGGCTGGTTTTGCTGTGGGCTAGCTCGTTTTTGGCTGTTTTGACAATAATGGGTCAGCCCATGACCATAAATCTAGCAATTACAGTTCTGGGGCTGTATGTGTTGTCTTGGCTTATTGGCTTTATAGTGCCTTCTGCCCCAAGCGGCCTTGGCATACGTGAAGTTTTAATGCTGATGTTTTTGGGCGGGACGCTTAACGAAGGCATCTTGCTATCGGCAATAGTTATGCATAGGGCCTTACAATTTGTGGGGGATGCGGTGGCGTATGGTATAGCCTCGGGATATACTCATTTGGAAAAACGCAAAGAGCAAATTATGGAGCTACAAGAGGAGCTATAAATATGGACAAATTAAATTTGATAGCAACAACAACTTTCGGCCTTGAGGCCACCGTAAAGCGCGAAATTGGTCGCCTGGGCTGCGACATCACAGCATCGTCCGACGGACGGATTGACTTTTTAGGCAATTTTGAAGACCTTGCCCGGGCAAACATATGGCTGCGCGCTTCCGACAGGGTGCTGCTAAAGATGGGCGAATTTACCGCCACAACCTTTGACGAACTTTTTGAGCAAACAAAAGCCCTGCCATGGGAAAACTTCATCACGGCGGATGGACATTTTACCGTCACGGGAAAATCTATAAAATCCGGCTTGTTTTCTGTGCCGGATTGTCAAGCTATCGTGAAAAAGGCCGTGGTGGAGAGGCTGAAAACCAAATATCATATGGACTGGTTTCCGGAAACGGGGCCGGTTTACAAGATACAGGTTGCATTGCTAAAAGATGTCGCGACGCTGACTATTGACACCACCGGCGACGGTCTGCACAAACGGGGCTACCGCGCGGTAACGTCGGCTGCACCCATCAAGGAAACACTGGCTGCCGCCATGATAGAACTGTCTTATTGGAACAAAAGCCGCATCTTGCTTGACCCCATGTGCGGCAGCGGCACCATCGCCATTGAAGCCGCCTTGATGGCCAAAAACATTGCACCGGGACTAAGCCGCAGCTTTGTTTCCGAAAGCTGGCCGCAAATTGAAGCTAAAATTTGGCAAGCCGCCCGTGACGAGGCTCGTGCGACTATAAACCCAGACGAAATTGCGCCGATATACGCAAATGATGTTGATGCCCAGGTTTTAGAGCAGGCAAAAGCCAACGCCAAAGCCGCCGGCGTGGCGGATTTTATAAATTTTGCTGTAGCGGATGTGGCCAACATAACCCTGCCCGGCGAATATGGCGTGGTGATAACCAATCCGCCTTATGGCCAGCGTCTTGGCGAGGATGCGCAGCTTCGACGTATCTATGCCGCCCTAAAGCGGCTGCTGCCAAAGGATACCACATGGTCGGCCTATATCATCACATCCGATGAGGAGTTCGAGCGTCATTTTGGCAGAAAGGCCAATGCCAAGCGCAAACTTTTTAACGGTGCCACAAAGACAGATTATTATCAATATCAGGGGCCGCGGCCGCCAAGAGCATAGTCAAGAGCATAGATTTTGACGCTTTGCACATAATAGTGGCGAGGTGATAATATGGCTAAAGCAGGCATGAGAAGACCAGACCCAAAAGAGCCCCATGGCACGGAAAGCAATAAAAAGCAAAATTTCCCAAAGAATGACCAACCACCTGTGCCCGAAATACAGGGGAAAGAGAAAAATTGACACAAAGGTGCTCGTGAGAGCACCTTTTCAAGTAAATTCGCTATAATATGTAAAAACTAAGAAGGGAGCGCATATGAGACAGATTAAAATAATATTGGCTCTGACGATTTTGTTGATATTAGCAGCTTGCAACGGGGACCAAGATGTGGCAGAGGTTTTACATATTGAAGAAACCGCAGAAGAGATTTTTGACGAAGGCGAAAAATACGAAATTTACATAGCGGTCGAAGAAAACAACAAACCGGCCTTGACAGCCGCCCCACGAAGTGCCCCATGGCGCACCCATACCACTGCACCCGGCGATATTATAGAATTTGGCGGCCACAATTGGATAGTGCTGGATGTGGAAGATAATTACGCACTGATAATCACAGAAGAAGCCATGGTGATTGGATCGGGATATTACAATCCACGCTTTGCGGCAACATCTTGGGAAGCCAGTGCTATACGCAGAAAGCTGAACAGTGACTTTTTATACACTTTCAGCGCGGCAGACAGAGCGCGCATAGCGGAGACACATGTAATAACCGAGGACAACCCCTGGTATGACACAAGCGGCGGAAACGATACGGTGGATAGGATATTTATTCTTAGCTTGCAGGAAGTTGTTCGCTTTTTTGGCGACAGTGGCCAGCTTGAAAACAGGCCCGAAGGCCTCTTGGAATCAAGATGGATTAGTGATGAGTATGATTATGGAAGAATTGGCAGAAACGCCGATGGCGTCCCCAAAACGGTGTGGACGCGCTCGCCTGGCGGCTATCAAAGGCTTGTTACCATAGTTGACCCTACGGGCGTCATCTTTTTGTTTGGTACGGGTTCGGGTCAAATAGACCATGGGGCTCGACCGGTGTTGTGGCTAAACCTTGAAACCCCTTGGGATGAGGAAAATTTCGCTGAAATCAGAGAGCCACTGTATTTGACAGATTACACGCCCCATGGGGATTTGGCTGTACAGCATATCCTGTTTATGAATGACAACCTCTATGGCCGCAAGCCCTTTTCATATCGCGAAAAAGAGGCTGCCACATGGATTATAGAAGAGCTATTATCAATGGGTCACCCTTGGGAGAACATTTCTGTGCAAGAATTTGCCGTAGAGCGTGAAGAGCGCTGGAACACCCAAATAAATAACCCAACTTTTAGGTCCCATTTTGAATTTCGGCACGCGACGCGTCTTAGCCAAAATGTTATATTAACGGTGCCTGGCCAAAGCGACAACGGGCGATTTATAGTTGTGGGTGCCCATTACGACAGTCATCCTACGCCCGGTGCCTCTGACAATGCTTCTGGGGTGTCCCTTTTGCTGGAAAGTGCCCAGCGCATGTTGAATTTGGATAATTACTATACCATCGTGTATGCCTTTTTCGGTGCAGAGGAAGTTGGGCTTTGGGGCTCGACTTATTTTGCCGGTAGCTTGACTTATGAGCAATTTGACGATATGGTTATGATGATAAACGCCGATGTTCTTTTTGAGGGCTCCTATCTTATTTATTCTGCCGCCTATGGCTATGATGGCTTTCAGCCGCGCCAAAATACCCTCACAGGGCGTATTGATACCATCGCCTATGAGCTTGATTTGGGGCTAATCCGCTACCCCTATGTTCTTCCCAACATAAATACGGACCACCTGCCCTTTTTTACCCGCGGCCACACGGTTGTTAATTTAATGGGGCTGCATAGGGTGGAAAGCCCCTTTGTTGATGGGCTTTTCAGCATAGACGAGGGCGCATTTGTGCTGCGCGTCTATCACACCCCAAATGACGACTTTCACATCATAGAAGAACGCTGGCCGGGCAAAATGCAGACAAATATGAATGCATTTTCGATTTTTTTGGAAGAAATGTTGATGATGCGATAGGTTTTTAGTGGTAAAAGGTTTTACTTTTCAAGTAGCTACTTTTCTGTTATACTATTTTGAATACGAAATACGCGACTATTAATGGAGGGTTATACATATGGGATTAATTAGAGCGGCAATGGGTGCTGCGGGCGGCGCTATGGCCGACCAATGGCTGGACTTTTTCTTTGCTGAGGCTATGCCTAACAATGTTCTTGTGACGAGAGGCCAGCGACAGCGGACGGGCCGCGGTGTTAACACCAAGGGCCATGAAAATATTATCTCCAACGGCAGCGGTATTGCCGTAGCTGACGGACAATGCATGATAATTGTTGAGCAGGGACGCATCATGGACTTTTGCGCGGAACCTGGACAATACACATGGAATCAATCCAGCGAGCCCAGCATTTTCTCAGGCTCCCTTGGCACCAGCGTCATTGACACCTTTAAGACCATGGGCCGTCGTTTTGCCCATGGCGGCGACACGGGCAAAGACCAGCGCGTCTACTATTTCAACATACGCGAGCTTGTTAACAACAAGTTTGGTACGGCAACGCCTGTGCCATTTCGCGTGGTTGACACCAATATTGGGCTTGATATTGACATTACATTGCGCTGTAACGGCATGTACAGCTTTAAAATGACAGACCCGCTGTTGTTTTACGCCAATGTTTCCGGCAATGTGGAGCGCGAATTCACCACAGAACAAATTGATTCTCAAATGAAAGCCGAATTTCTAACCGCGCTAAAGCCTGCCTTTGCGCGCCTTTCCGCCATGGGCTTGCGCTACAGCGCGATACCCGGCCATACAATGGAGCTTACCGAGGCTTTAAACGAATCCCTTTCCGAAAAATGGGGCAGCCTACGCGGCCTTTCCGTTGTTTCTGTTGCCATAAATTCCCTTTCGGCCCCGAAAGAGGACGAAGATATGATAAAACAGCTGCAACGCAAGGCTGTTATGCGTGACCCCGGCATGGCGGGCGCGGCTATCGTTAGCGCACAAGCCGAGGCCATGAAGGCCGCCGCATCCAACGAGGGCGGTGCAATGATGGGCTTTATGGGCCTTAATATGGCCCAGCAGGCCGGCGGTATGAATGCCCAGGATTTGTTGATGGCCGGCCAACAGCAGCGCGAAGCCGCGGCGCAGCAACAGGCCGCCGCCGCACCTGCACCAGCGGCCCCTGCCGCCGGTGGCTGGACTTGCGCCTGTGGCGTAGCCAACACAGGCCGTTTCTGCCAAGAATGCGGCACACCAAAGCCGGAACCCGCCGGTAATTGGACTTGCAACTGCGGCGTTGCCAATTCAGGTAGATTTTGCCAAGAATGCGGCACACCAAGGCCCGCCGCAGACTGGACTTGCAATTGCGGCGTAGTCAACAGCGGCCGCTTCTGTCAGGAATGTGGCACACCAAGGGCTTAACCATGAAGAAAATATCGTGTCTCATTATCGCAGCCGTTTTTCTGCTTGCTTTTGCGTCATGTGACCAAACCGCAGAAGAGCCCACGATAGAGGCCGAACCTGATATAGCTATTGAAGAAATTGAAGAAGTGGCAGAAATTGAGGAGCACATCTGCTATAAGCCGGATGGCCCTATCGTGCTAATGGACGTAACCTTCGCACACCCAACCCTTGCGACTATAAACTATACAGCCGCCTTCACCCAAGGCCATGTTGAGTTTTATCGCGATTTATTATTGGAAATGTACGTAGATGGCGTTTGGTATACTTTGTCTGATATTATGTTTGCTTCTCGCGCGGCTTTTATCTATCCGCAAGCTACGCTGGAAGGCTGGACAACACATTGGGGCGAAAGATATGGGGTGCTTGGCATGGGCCAATACCGCATTTGGCGCACCTTTTGGCATCATTGCATTTGCGGCGAAATAACGTCCCATGATGTATACGCCGCCTTTGCCATCACCCATGATTTTGACGAATTTGACCTTATCCTACAAGACCCGCGCCAGTACAGCTTTATAGGCGAGGTTGTGGATATTTACGCCGGCCGTTTTCTGCCCACCGACGAAGACAACATTGCCATTTTGGTAAGGTCGATATCTTTTGATTGGGGCAACGGCTACAATGATCCTTCGTTTATTGACAGGATACACGGCGTTTGGCTAAATGAGCATATAATTGCCCGTGACGCAGATGATAGCCCTATAAATCCGGCCGATATCCCAATAGGCTCCATAGTAAATGTGCGCGGCTTCCCGCACACAATTCGCGAAGGCCATTATTATGAAGAAATAGAATATCATGTTAGAAGTACACGCCTGATAGAAATAATTGACGAATTTGAAATGCATCTGCGCGACCCGCGCCAACACACATTTGGCGGCGGGGTGGTGGGGTTTTACACGGGAAGATATGATGGCTGGCCCGAGGGCCAATACGGCAAAGCAATTATGGTAGGCCTTATGTTTCGCGAGGGATTTGAACCCGCCGACCCTTGGCTTTTCGGCCGATCCGACCCTTCCGACCCTTGGCTTTTCGGCCAGTTGCACGCAGTTTGGATAAACGAGGATGTAGTGGCCAGGGATAGCCACGGCACACCAATTAATCCCGCTGATATAGCTTTGGGTACTGTGATAAATGTCCGCGGTTTTTCGCATCCAACCCGCGAAGGTTATTTTTACGATTTTCGCCATATGTTAAACGAGACTTCCGGCTTTCACACACTAAGCACGCGCCTGATAGAAGTAGTTAACCAGCGCGAAGCCCATCTGCATGATCCACGCCAACGCACCATCACAGGTGAAGTGGTCGGCTTTCATTTCGGTCATTTTGATGGTTGGCTTGATGAAGACTATGATAACGCCATCATAATAGATGCCCTTCACGGCATTTGGCTAAATGAGCATGTTTTAACATACGGCATTGACGGCACGCCAATAAATCCTCTTGATATCCCTATGGGGGCAGTGATAAATGTTCGCGGTTTCGGGCATTCGGACACATGCCGCGGGGCTAATCAAGATTATTTTCAGCTCTCCGTTTTCCACACGCGTTTGATAGATGTCATAGATTATTAAGGAGGATTGCTCATGTCTAAAACCTTAGATAAAGTGCATAATATTGCCAGAGGTGATGTTATGCCAAAAATATTTAATGTTGTTATACATCCATGTGAAGACACAGGCGGATATTGGGCAGAGTGTATTTGTTTGCCTGGTTGCTTTACTGATGGCACAACTTTGCACGAGACGCAAATTAACATGTTTGAATCTGTGAATTTATTTATTAAAGACGATTATCCTGATGTGAATGAGTACTATCTTAACTTTAAGCTGCAAGGAGTGAAAGATGCCTAGGCTTCCCATTATGTCAGCCAAGGAACTTCTGCGTCTGCTGCTAAAGTATGGCTGTGTACATATAAGCACCGAAGGTTCTCATTTCAAAATTGAAAATCCAAAAAGTAGCAGGCGTACAATTATTCCTGTACACGGAAATCGTGATTTAGGCAGGGGTTTTCTTAAACGCATTCTAGAGCAACTGGAAATAGACGCGGATGATTTTATTGATTTCATACAGTAAGAGGAGGAAATAAATGGCACTGAGAGAGTACAAATGTCCCAATTGCGACGGGGGCGTAAACTTTGACACGAGCACGCAACAGATGAAATGCCCTTTTTGCGATTCTGAATTTGACATTGAGGCGGTAAAGTCATATTGCGACGAGGTGGAAACGGATGCGCCTGATGAAATTGAATGGTCGGCCCATGATGACATAGCTTGGCAAGAGGGCGAGCAAGAGGGCCTAAGGGTGTATACCTGCAACAGCTGCGCCGGTGAGGTTATTGGGGATGCCGCCACGGCGGCTACATCATGTCTATATTGCGGTAGCTCTGTTGTTATGGCGGGGCAGCTTTCAGGTGCCCTGCGGCCGGATTGCATAATACCCTTCCAACTGGACAAAAAGGCCGCCAAAGAGGCGCTGGTGCGCCATCTATCCGACAAAAAGCTGCTGCCGCGCTGCTTTAAGTCTACAAAAACCTTGGACGAGATAAAGGGCATTTATGTGCCTTTCTGGCTGTTTGACGCAGAAATTGACGCCAATATGCGCTATCGCGCCACAACCGTGCGTAGCTGGAGCGACAGCCGCTTCCATTACCGTCAGACGAAGCATTTCAACGTGACGCGGCGGGGCGATATGGCCTTTGATGCCGTGCCTGTTGACGCTTCCGCCAAAATGCCTGCCGATCTTATGGAATCTATCGAACCCTTCGACGCAAAAACCGCTGTGGACTTTAGCACCGCCTATCTTGCGGGCTACATGGCCGATAAATTTGATTTTGACTCTGCCCTTTGTAAAGAGCGCGCAAACCAGCGCATTAAGCAAAGTGCCGATGATGCCTTTAGGCGCACTGTTACGGGCTATGCCACCGTTATGCCCCAATACAGCGGCGTGTATCTTAAGAAAAGTACCGTGAAATATGCGCTTATGCCCGTTTGGGTGATGACAGCCACTTGGCGCGACAAAACCTACCTTTTCGCCATGAACGGCCAAACAGGCAAGTTTGTAGGCGACCTGCCAACAGATTGGGGCATCTTCTGGAAGTGGTTTGCCATGCTGGCCGCCATTATCGCAGTGGCCCTTAATGTATTGCTGATAGTTGGGGGGCTGATTTTATGATGAATTTAACATTTTTTGCCGCAGGAATTGGGGCTTTTTGGAATGTGGAAACCGCGATTGTATGCGTAATTATCGGCCTGGCCATTGCCGGCGCAATTATGTTTGTAAAGCGCAGCAAGCTAAAATCTGTACGCCGCGAGCGTACGGCCTGCAACTATGTACGCAGCGGCAGCTTTAGGTTGGTAGCACAAAAAGACACCTTCCTTTACGCCAACACAACGCGCACGCCTCGCTCCCAGGGCAGCAGTGCTCCAATGGCAAGAAGAAGCGTAGGCGGAAGACGCAGATAAAAAAGGACATTATCTTATGGACATCAAAAAACAGACTATTTTTCTTGTGGATAATAGTCTTGAAAGCTTAACATCTGGCAAAAACATCCTATCAAATGACTATAATGTCATCACGCTAAACAATGACGCGTGTGTTTTTGATGCCCTTGAAAAAACAAGGCCTGATTTAATTTTGCTGGATATAAAAATGTCCAAGATAGGTAGGCATGATGTAGTAAAACGCCTTAAAGCCGACCTTGAAACTGTGCAAATACCTGTTATTTTTCTTGTGGACGCAGATGACAACGAAATTGAACACGAAAACCTCTTTATTGATGTTATAGATTACATACCAAAGCCTTTTTCGCCGCCCCTTTTACTTAAACGTATCGAGGCGCATCTTCTTATGGAAGCACAAAGACTTGATTTGTTATACATCAGCAACAATTTGGAAATGATTGTGGAAGAAAAAACCAAAACAATTACAAAGCTGAAAAACATATTTTTAAGCACCATGGCGGATCTTGTAGAGCATCGAGACCATACCATCGGCGGCCATATTGAAAGGACGAAAAAGTACCTGAAAATTCTTATGGACGCCATGAGAGAATATGAAGTTTATCAAGAGGTAATGGCCTTTGTGGATGAAGAACTAGCCCTGCAATCAAGCCAATTACACGACCTTGGCAAAATTTCTATCAGCGACAGCATCCTCTTTAAGCCCGGCAAACTAACCCCCGAAGAATTTGAAGAAATTAAAAAGCACACCACTTTTGGCGGAAAAATTATCTCAAGAATTATAAGCGAAACACCCGATAGCGACTTTTTGCAATATGCCAAGATTTTTGCCGAAACCCATCACGAAAAATGGGATGGCAGCGGATATCCAAAGGGCCTGAAAGGGCACGACATCCCGCTGTTTGGCCGCCTTATGGCCATTGCTGATGTGTATGATGCCCTTGTTACGGATAGGCCTTACAAGGTGGCTTTTCCGCACAATGTGGCTGTTGAAATTATAAAAGAGGGCAGTGGCACGCATTTCGACCCTACCCTCATAAACCTGTTTATGAAAATGCATACCAAATTTGAGGTAATAGCCCGAGATGTTAGCGGCTAGGCGGCTCTTTCGGGTTGCGATGGCTCTCGTTTTTA
>WQVI01000044.1 GCA_009781625.1 Defluviitaleaceae bacterium
AAGACATAGGCGCAGGCAAAGGAAGGGGCTTTACTGTCAACATACCTTTGCACGCGGGCTGTGGAGATGCTGTTTATCAATATGCCTTTGAGCAGATTGTAATTCCTGCTATGGAAAGCTTTAGGCCGGAGCTTATATTGGTTTCGGCGGGCCAAGACGGCAGTATTTTCGACCCCTTGGCGAGGATGATGCTATCCGCAGAGGGATATAGATATATGGCCAAGGCGGTAAAAAAGCTTGCGGATAAGTACGCCGGGGGGCGCGTGGTGTGTCTGCATGAGGGGGGATACTGTCCAACATATGTCCCTTTTTGCACCCATGCCATCATTGAAGAGCTAAGCGGCATCGCCACAGATGTGGGCGACCCTTTTATATACGTCATGGCCGGAACAACATATAAAGAGCTATTGCCCCACCAGAAAAGCAGGGTGGATGAGATAAGAGAATATCGCGCCAGACCCTAATATGTCCTAACACCATCGCTTCCCAAATCTTCCACGCTATTGGCCTTTTCATAAAAATATATCGCGTTTTTCAAAAGGCCTTCAAAGGTATAAAATTCATCTGAAGGGCTAATTGGCAAAGTTGCCATTTGCTTTGTGCAACCAGCCTTATATATAGCCGTGATAAGCTCTAGCGTTTTTCTGCCATCTTCGGCGGCTATTAGCGGTGCCTTTCCTGTTTCCATATATGTTAGTATATTGTCAATTTGCCCTTCGTGGCCTTCGTATTCTAAATTAAGCATGTTATCATGCATCTGTGTTATTTTTTCCATAAGCTCTGTGTTGTCATATGGAAATCCGCTGGGATGGCCTTTGCAGGCGTGGCAGCTAAAAGGTGCGGTTATCTTGGCATCCATGCCTTGTAGCTCTATATTTTGCTCTTGTCCATGGTGTACAACAGAGCTTGTTATGGTAGCCATTGCGCCATCGTTGTACCGCAAAATAGCAAAAGACACATCCTCTACCTCAGAATTATCATGAGCCACATTGGCCAGCACCGCCGTAACCTCTTTTGGAAGCTCTCCATAAATCCAGTTAATTAAATCAATATGATGCACGGCATGGTTTAAGGTTGGGCCGCCGCCCTCTTTTTCCCACATGCCTCTCCACCACAAATCATAATAGCTATGGCCTCTCCACCATAAAGAATTAACATGGGCCACACGTATTTTGCCTGCGATGCCGCTGTCTTTCAGCTGTTTTAGCTTCATGTGGATATCTCTAAAACGGTTTTGGGCAACAACATGCAGCATAACGCCATTTTTATCCCGGGCTGCTATCATGTCATCACATTCTTTTAGGCTTGCCGCCATGGGTTTTTCTACAAACACGTCAATGCCTGCGTTCATACAGTCTATGGACACTGAGGCATGGGCAAAAGGCGGCGTGCAATTATGCACCAAATCAATTTTCATGCCGGATGCTATCATGTCCCCATGGGAAGCAAAAACAACTGCATCATTTAGGTCGTATTTTTCTTTGCAGGCTTGGGCCTTTGCGGGTGCAATGTCCACCAAAGCCACTATTTTGCACCTGTCTCTAAACTTTAGCAATGACTGCATATGAAAGTTTGCTATGTTTCCCGTGCCAATAATTGCAACATTTATCATGTTATCCCTCCTATATAAACAATGTTACTACTTGTCTATTATTTTACCATATTATATGATATAATGAAACCATAAAAAATAGGAGGTGTGTCATGAGCGAAAATAAAAGAGCGGAGGGTATGAATTATGCCCCTAAAGGCCAATTTGACCCTGTGGTTAAGCCGGGTGAATTTGTTTTTGCCGCCGTCGGCCTTGACCATGGCCACATAGGCGGACAGTGCAACGGGCTTATAGAGGCTGGTGCTACTTTGAAGTATATTTACGACCCAGACCCAGCAAAGCTGGATAGGTACCTGGCAATGTATCCCCAGGCAAAGAGGGCTGGCAGCGAGGAAGAAGTACTAAATGACCCCGAAATTGCCCTTGTTGCCAGCGCAAATATCGCCAGCGAGCGCTGTGCCCTGGGCCTTAGGGCTATGGAAGCGGGAAAGCATTACTTTACGGATAAAGCACCGCTGACAACCCTTGAGCAGCTAGAGGCGGCAAAAGCCATGGTGGCTAAAACCGGCAAGAAATATGCTGTGTATTATTCTGAGAGATTACATTCTGAAGCGGCTGTTTATGCAGAACAGCTTATTGCGGATGGGGCAATTGGCAAGGTGGTGCAAACCATGGGTTTGGGACCTCATAGGTTAAGTGCCGGCGTACGGCCCGACTGGTTTTTTAAAAGAGAGCAATATGGCGGCATTTTATGCGACATAGGAAGCCATCAAATAGAGCAATTTTTGTTTTACACAGGGGCAAAAGATGCTACCATAACCGCCACCAACATAGAAAACTATAATAATCCCCAATATCCTGGCTTGGATGATTTTGGAGACTGTACGCTGGTGGGTGATAACGGCACAACGGGATACTTTAGGGTGGATTGGTTTACACCTGATGGCCTAAGCACCTGGGGCGATGGCCGCACCTTCATACTTGGGACAGATGGGTATATAGAGCTGCGCAAATATGTAGACCTTGGCCGCAAGCAAGGCGGCGGACACGTATATATGTCAAATAACCAAGGGGAATTTTACTTTGATATAGAGGGCAAAGTGGGCTTTCCTTTCTTTGGGCAATTGATTTTAGACTGCATAAACGGCACAGAAAATGCCATGACGCAAGAGCACGCTTTTAAGGCCGCAGAGCTTAGCGTGAAGGCGCAGATGCTTGCGGAAGAGGCAAAGGGGATAACAAGAAAATTCTAGGGCCTGCTCTGACGAACACACACTTGGCCGTCGGTGCTAGCGCATCGACGGCCAAGTGTGTGTTCGCACGCGACCCGAGGGGATTTTCAAGTTTAATGCCTATAATTACTATGTGCTCGCTGCGCGCTCTTCCTTGGTTTATACACCAGCGATAAATATAAAATATAGACGCCTACAAGGGGGATGGCAAGAAGGAAAAGTGCCACCCTGCCTTCAATTGAATGATGCCAAAACGGCCACAAGAAGCCGTCGGCACTGCCGGACCACGACCATATGGTGTCCCAGCCGGCCATTGTCCATTCTCCATCTTGCTTGACGAAGCTTATAGTGTTTCCTACCACGTTGCGCGTCACATAATAAATTGTCGTCTCTTCTCCTGAATGGCTTAAAACCGTGAAAAAATCGGGACTGGGTATCATGCCGGTTTGCTTGTACAGATATGTAAATTCATGCCCATGCCTTTGCGTCAGCATTTCAAAGCGCACAAGCGGCCCTGCCCACAAAATTAAAAGTATCATCGGTGGAATTAGTGCAATGACCAGCTTTTTCTTCATGCTTGCGCTGCTATCTCTTTCAATCTATCCACAACCGGCAGCTTTTGCGTACACAGTTTTTCACAAATGCCGCATTCTATGCATCCCGTCGCGGCTGCGGCAGTTAGACCCCAGTGGTCTCTCAGCCTATGGCTAACTTTTGCAATATCGTGGGGTTGGGCCATTAAGGCTGCATTGTAGGCTTCCAAAAGCTTTGGTACGGGTATGTCGTGGGGACATTCGTCGCAATAGGCGCAGCCGGTGCAAAGGGTGTTAAGCTCGCTGCCCAGCTTTTTGGCCAAAGCATCAAGATATGCTTCGTTTACGTTGGGTAGGTTTTGCGTTGCCAGCAAGGCCTCATTAAGCTCTGCTGATGTTGAAAAGCCGGGTAGCGTTACCGTTATTTCCTTGTGGGCCACAAGAAATTTCAACGCGGCCACGGCAATGCTGTCGTTGCTTCCTTCTGCTAAAAAGCCAAAACGCTGGGGATTTTGCGGAATTGCGCCGCCGCCAAGGGGATTCATCACAACAACACCCTTGTTGGCCGCCTGGCACGCCGCAAGCCCCGCGCGGCGATAAGCAAAGTTAACTGCGTTGTAGCCCAGCGTCACACCTTCAACCAGCCCATCTTTTATAATTTCCGCAGTTTCTTCGCCATTTGCGTGGGTGGTGCAGCAAATATGCTCTACCAGCCCTTCTTCCTGGGCCCGCAAGATGCCTTCGTATATACCGCCTTTTGCGGTCATACGGTGGTATTCATCTAGGTTTTTTATGCACCATAGGTTGTAAAATGTAATTTTGGGCACGTTAAGCCGCGTAAGGGACTGCTCTATCATCCGGCGCGCGCCATCGGCGTCTGTAGCATTCCAGAGGCCGCATTTTGTGGATACGTAAAAGTCACCATATTTCATGCTTTTAAAGGCCTCGCCGAAAATGGCTTCGCTTTCGTCTTGGCAATATCCCGGTGCGGTGTCAAAATATGTAACGCCTCTTTCAAAAGCCTCAAGCACAAGCTGCGCGGCAATTTTATGGTCTTTTTTATATTCTTCAGGCAAAAAGCGCATACCGCCAAAGCCAATTGCTGATACCTTTTTGCCGGTTGTTCCGTATTCATTATAAATCATTTGTAGCTACCTCCGTTAATTAATTATTCTATTGTAAACATGGTCTCTTGGCCGTCGCAAGTGGCGATATAGTCGCCTTTGATGCCTGTTACGGCCACTTCGCCATTGCTATTTGTGACAAGCTTATGTTCTGCCGTCCACCAATCGCCTTTAATGCGCTTGTGCAGGGCGTTGTAGGCTGGTTTGGGGTTGTTGGTTTTGTTGAGCAGGCCTGATGGTGCGTTAAGCCATAGTCCGTCGTGGAAGTTCCACCATGTGATGGCCTCTACCAGCGGATGCGCGAAGAGGATATCGTAAAATGCCGCGGCCTCTGCGGCCTGACGCGCCTCGCCTTCTGGGTTGGACGGCCATTCTTCCGGCGCAAAGTCGTTTAAATCCACAATATGTTTTGGCATAATTTCGCCGGAAACCAGCGTAACCTCGGTGAAATGCAGGGGCAGACCAAAGCGCGAAAAGCGATGAAGTATTTCTTCGGTTTTTTCGATGGCCCAGCTGCCTTGGTGCATATGGGATTGTATGCCAATTGCGTCAATGGGCACATCGGCTTCCAGCAGCCCTTCAATGAGGATATCGTATGATGTGGACGTTTGAAAGTCGTTAATCAAAAGCGTAGCCTTGGGATTTGCTTCACGGGCCGCCGCAAACAAATCCTTTATAAGGCTGATGCGGCCGCGTTCTTTGCAGATGCGGGTGATGCCGTTGTCGTAGCGGTTAAACAAGGGCATGATGACAGCTTCGTTTATGACATCCCATGTGTCGATAAGGCCTGCAAAGGCGGCAACATCCCGATGTATGCGCGCAATTTGCGTATTGTAAATTTCGTCGTTGGTCATCTCCAACAGCCATGGCGCGCAAACCGTATGCCAGCAGAGAGGATGGCCTTTTAACGTGATGCCTCTATCTTTAAGATGTTTTGCCGCGGCCGCCATGCGCACAGCGTCAGGCTTGCCTTGCTGTGGCTCGTAATTTCCCCAATAAAACGGCAATGTGACAGAATTAAATATCTCCGCCATGTGCCCATAGCGTTTTTCTGCCTCTTTGGCCTCTTGTTTGCTCATTTCGCCTGCAACATAAGGAAGCACAGAAAATTCTGAACAGCCAAACAAAAAGCTATGGCGCATTTGTTTTACAAAAACATCCTTGCCCCCTGCGTCAGCCACTTTAACCGCCTTTGTGGCGCTGCGATGGGCAAATTTATCTGACATATCAACCCCCCTTGCTAACCATTCGTTTTCTGTAGTAGCCAAACAATATTTTCCCCAAGTCGGCGCATGGTTTTTATGCCTTCCTTGTCATTTTGAAAATCGCCCTCATTAAGGGAAAGTGACATGTTTAGATATGTGCTGCCGGGCACTATCATGTCGTTTATCAAAAAGAAGTGCTGTATAGAATCCAGGGTTGTTATCCCGCCTGCGCGGCGCACCGCCGAAACAGCTGTGCCTACCTTGCGGCTTAGGCTAAAGCCGTCGCGCCTGCTAACAAAGCCGCAGCGGTCTATCACTGCTTTTAGCTCTGGTGTAAGGTCGAAAAAATATGTAGGCGAGCCCAAGATTATCGCGTCTGCTGCCTTCATCTTCTCATAAACTTCGTTTATCCAATCATCAAACTTACATTTTTTAAGCGTAGCACAGGTATTGCAATGGGTGCAGCCGCGCACAATGCGGCCGCCCGCTTGAAAAAGCTCTGTTTCAAGGCCTGCTTCGGCACACACCGACAGCACCTCATTTATCATCTGAAATGTGTTGCCCTCGTGACGCGGGCTTGAGTTTACAGCAAAAACTTTCATAACCAACCCTTCCTTTCTTTGTATTCACCTTTACATAATTATACGATAATTTGTTGAGATTAACAACATAATTATGTCTTTTCCAGGCCTATTGATTAAAAATAATCTCTCTTATGTTAGCAACATTCCAATTCCTTCTTTCGCTTTCCACTACTATAACTATCTTCTTGACGAATTTTTGCAAAAACATCAATTTTTCCTTGTTATCAAAATAGCTCCAATTCTCTTTGAGGCTTAATATAATGTCTTGTTGCGAGATATTGCTTGCTTCTTCCTCGCCTTCCCCTTCAACGCTTAGCTTGGATAATTCGTTTTCTAAAGTCTCGAACCTCTCGTTTAAAACATCTAACAGTTCTCTATATTCTCCAAATTCTATTTCTCCATTGACATATTGCTCCATAACTCGTTTTTTTCTACCTCGAAGGTTATTTAATTTGTTTTCCCGTGTGGCGATATATTCTAATTGCTCTTGCTTTTTGGCGTCCTTTCTTTCATCTCCTAATTCTATATTTCCGCTCTCGGTAAAGTCATTTATTTTTTCTATATATTCAACAAAAGCCTTTTCCAATTTATGATGGATTATATTGTTGCTCTTACAAGAAATGGCATCGTTATAATAAACTTTGTTGCCGCATCTATAAGATGTTCTGTAATGTTTTTCGCCCCCCTTTTTTATGTATGATTTATGGTGTGTAGTGTACTTCCCCCCGCAGATACTGCATACCAGCACACCGCAGAAATAATTGTGTTCTTTTGGTTTTTTAGTCTTGGATATATTTGACAGCAATTTTATTTTCTTTTGTGCAAGTGAAAATATTTCCTCTGATACAATGCTTTCATGGTGTCCGTCTGCTTCAAAATATCTATCTTCGTCATCTGTTGCATATCTTACCTTGCCAATATATGTAGGATTTGTTAAAGTTCTTTTCACTGTGGTTATAGTCCATGAAGCCCCCATTTTACCTTTTAGCTTCCTTTCGTTAATTGTTTTTGCAATTTTGGTCATGCTGATATTTTCGTCAACAAACATTGAAAAAATCTCTTTTACTATTCTTGCTTCTTCTGGCTGTATCTGTTGTATCTTCTGCCCTTTTTTTCTTACATACCCATAACTAATGGTGTTTGTTGCCAATGTGTAACCTTCTTTTACCTTTCTTTCAAATCCTAATTTTAACCTGCTTACTAAATTCTCACGCTCAAATTCTGCAAATATGCCGATTATTTTTAGGAACATTCTCCCGCTGGGGGTGTCTGTATCTATGCTTTCGGTTAATGAATTAAAGGCGCAGTTGTGATCTTCAAACAGCTCTACTAATTCAATGAGATTTTTGGTGCTTCTTGTTAACCTGTCTACTTTGTAAACCAGTATATTATTGACTTTGCCGCCCTTGATATCGTCAATTAACCTGTTTATGGCTGGTCTGTCCACAATATTTTTGCCACTTATGCCCTCGTCGCTATAGATATTGTAAATTTCCCAATCTTTCAATAATGCATATTGCTTTAGCTTTTCAGTTTGTCCTCTTATTGAGAATCCTTCTTGAACCTGTTCTTCTGTTGACACCCTCACATAGATTGCCGTTTGTAAATTCGTCTTTCCGCTCTTTCTCATTTTCTGTTACCCCTATCTGATTTATTTTCAGATAGAAGATTGTTTTTTTCTCTCTTCTTTTTTGGCACGGAAGTTTTCAAAAAAAACTTAATCATTTCTCTTTGCAATTCCTTTGGCAAAGTTATTTTTTTATCTTTCATTTATGCCCCCAAAACACTTGCTTAATTCAAATATATTTATTTTGGAAATATTTATGCCAATTAACGGAAGAGCTTTATCGAGAAAACCTTGATTTTTCAAGTGTTTTCTCGATAGGGTGTTTTTTATTGCTCCTGCTAATCAGGGTTATACACCGTTTGATATACTGAAACATTATTATCCTAAGGATATTGAGGTTGTGGCAAGCAACCGTTTTGCTGGCATTGAAGAGTCGTATCCGGGATATGCTTTGTCTTTGGGCAGTAGCGGGGAATATGTGCAGGCGATGCAGTTGTTTTTAAATCGTATAAGTGGGGACTTTCCAAATATTCCTAAGATACAAAATCCTAATGGGATATTTGGCGCGGACACAAAGGCCGCCGTGGAAGAATTTCAGCGTACTTTTGGGCTAAGTCCTGATGGTGTTATAGGCAGGGCCACATGGAATTATATTTCGCGCATATATGTAGCTGTGAAAAAGATGGCGCAGCTTACCAGCGAAGGCCAGCGCCTAGGTGTGGGCAAAAACCCGCCAAATGTTACCTTGAGGCAGGGTGCGCGCGGCGAAAATGTGGTGCTTTTGCAATTTTTGCTGGATACAATTTCTGAATTTTATGACAGTGTACAATCGCCATTTCAAACGGGAATTTTTGACAATGCAACAATGCAATCCGTGAAGGATTTTCAACGGGCATTTGGCTTAACGCAAGATGGCATAGTGGGGCCAGGTACATGGAGAGCGCTTTATGACACCTATCACGGCATTGTTGGTAATGTGGAGATACCGCCTCAGGGTAATCAAGATTATCCCGGCACCGCCCTTCGTCAGGGCTCTTCGGGCAACAGCGTAAAATTGATACAAAATTATCTAAATGCCATAGCGGAAGGGCTTGGCATTTCTGCTGATGTTATGCCAAGGCTAACGGCAGATGGCATATTTGGCCCTGCAACAGACCGCGCCGTGCGGGCATTTCAAAGTATTTTTGGCTTAACCACGGATGGCATAGTTGGGCCATCCACATGGCATAGCATTATAGATCAGTTTAACCTGCTAAATATGGACGTTTATCCGGGCACGGCGCTGCGTGTTGGCTCGCGGGGCTCTGATGTGTTAAAAATACAGAAATATCTCAATGTTATTTCCAAAAAATATCCCAGCATCCCCAGATTGTCCGAAGATGGAATATTTGGCAATGGCACAGCTGCCGCCGTGCGGGAATTTCAAAGGATTTTTGGCCTGGGAATAGATGGGGTGGTGGGCCTTAACACCTGGAATGCCATAATGCGGGAATATAGAAATGCGACTGCTTCACCCCAGCAGGTTCGTGAGGAAGTTGAATATATCGCCGGTACTGAGGTTAAAGAGCCTTATGAAAGCCTAAGTTATCCGGGCAATCCGCTGCAAATGGGCGAAAGTGGGGATGATGTACTGGCTATGCAAAATTATCTTAACGCTCTTGCCGCTTCATATCAGATACCCAAAATGACTGCCGATGGCATTTATGGAAAAAACACCAAAAATTCGGTGGGTGCTTTTCAGCAGCTTGTGGGGCTTGATGTGGATGGCATTATCGGCCAAGACACATGGAAGGCTATCAGCGACACTTATTGGAACCTAACCAACAGAGAAGCCATGATTTCTGCCATGGGAAGGGTTCTTGTAAGCAAGATGTTTTTGGGGTAAAGACAGGTAATTTAAGGATATTCAAAAAAATAACATCCGGAAAGAATATAACTATTCCTTCCGGATGTTTTTTGATACATGATAGTGTTTATTTAATTGTTATAGTTATTGTGGGCTTTGTCCGGCCATTTGACGTTCTTGGGCTTCGATCATTTTCTTAACCATGTAACCGCCAACAGAACCGTTTTGAGCCGAAGTAAGGTCGCCGTTGTAACCCTTTTTCAAAGGTACACCTATTTCGCTGGCCACTTCATATTTGAATTGATCCAAAGCAGCTTTAGCTTCTGGTACAGCTTTTGTATTTCTAGACATTTTATCACCTCCCCTGCTAATATAATGTGAAGGTGAAGGCTTGTTTATGCTGGTTTTTTCTGCATTTTACAATAAAATAGCCTGTCAATAATTGCATATGAAAATTGCGGGTGGATGTGATATTATAATATGTAGAATTATGTACTTATGACAGGAGGCAATATGGATAAAAAGCTCTTTACATACACCTTTTGGGAAGAATATCAAATGCATATCAGGCCTACAATATCTGAAATTGATATATTTTTAAAAAGTGCAGAATATCCGCTGGATATTGCAGAGGTGGCTTGTGTGCTGGAACTTGATGAGGCTGAAATTGTGGCCATAATGGATAAGGCAGGCCTTCGTAGCGTTGATAGGTCGGCGTTTATGCATATTATGGGTGCCGGCAACAGTGAAATTTGTGGCATGTATTGCCGCGAGGTGGAAGTTGGTTCGCCGCCTACATACACGCCCTCTCAACTGGCTTACATATATAATTTGGACATTGAGGACGTGAAAAATGCCTGTAAAAAATTGCAAATAAAAGAGGCAACGGCCTTCACCATGCCTCTTATTTTTGCGAACATTCCATATTTATAGCGTTAACCTCAACACTACTTCTCGTCCATTTATTTGTCCCGTTCTTTCAAATCCGCAACTTTCGTAAAGTTTAAGCGCAGCTTCCCCTGCGGTGGAAGTGTAAAAAGCATTGGCCTCTCCTTTTGGAAAAGTCTTAACCTCTTCCATGATTAGCTTCATGGCTTCGCGCCCATAGCCTTTATTTTGGTGGCTTTCATCAATCATCAACCGCCATAAAAAGTAATACGGCACGCCTGTGTCATCATAATCATCGTCTTCAAAGTAAGCAACCATTACAAGCCCCACCGGGGTTTCGTCATTGTAAATGCCATATACAATAGGAGCGCTTCCGTGCTCTGCCCAATAGACGTAGGCATCTGCCAAGCTCCCTTCATTATGCCGCACTAAGCTTCCATCTGCTTTTAATCCGCAAATTTCATCATCATTTTTCGATGTAATCGGTTGTAGATTTATCATTTTAACCCCTTATAAGCTCATACGATATGTGGTCCATTCATTCATTTGCTCTGCGCCTAGCTTTAAATAAAATTCGATACTTGGGGTGTTCCAGTCCAGGCAGGTCCATTCCATGCGGCCATAGCCGCGCTGTTTGGCGATATTTAAAAGCTCATCAAATGTGGCCTTGCCAATGCCTTGGTTTCTATATTCTGGCAGCACATAAATATCTTCTAAATACATGCCTGCACGGCCCAAAAAGGTGGAAAAATTTTGGCAATACACTGCAAAGCCCACCTCTTTGCCGTCAATCATTGGGAAAATTACCCAAGCGGACTGTTTATCGAAAATCCATTCTTTAAGCAGCTCCTCTGTTGCAACCACTTTGTCTTCTAATTTTTCATATCTGGCGATGCCTTTGATGAAGTCCAAAATAAGGGCGCAATCTTCCCGTGTTGCCTCGCGAAATGTTGGTTTTATGCTCATTAGAAACCTCCTGCTTTTATGACTTTATAACGCCCAGCGGCGTAAGCTCTACCTTAATTTTTACCAAATCCTTTTGTTCTTCCATCACAATATCGATGTCCTTATACGCGCTGGCGGCCTCGTCCAGGTCGTTTTTATTACGCATCCCGTGGACAACGCCCGCCGCATCAAGACGGCGAATTTCGTCTTCCAGCGAAAGTTTGCGCATTGCCTCTTTGCGGCCCATTATGCGCCCCGCGCCGTGGCTGCAAGATTCGAAGGAATCGGGATTGCCAAGGCCTGTTACGATATAGGATTTTGTACCTTGAGAGCCTGGGATGATGCCCGCTTCGCCGGCCTTTGCCGATGTGGCACCTTTGCGATGCACCCAGACGTCCTTGCCAAAATGATGCTCTCTGCGGGCATAATTGTGATGCACATTGTAGCTTTCGTCTATGGTAAAATTGCCCATAACTTCTCCGAAGGCCTCAACTATGGCCTTTTTGATATATTCGCGGTTTGTTTTGGAAAAACGCTGGCAATATTCCATTTCTGTGATGTATTGCTGGCCCTCTTTTGTGTCGGTGGGCAGGAAAGCTAAATCCCACGCCCGGGGAATTTCTACGCGGCGACGGGCGTTAAGCTCTTTTGCCAGGGCGTTGTAATGGTCGCATACCTTTTTGCCAATATTGCGGCTGCCCGTGTGTACCATAAACCAAATATGCCCATCGCTGCCCCGCTGAATTTCAATGAAATGGTTGCCGCCGCCCAGCGTTCCTGCCTGGTGGCGTGCGCTTTTATGCTCTTGCTGCACAATGGGCGCATCCTTGGGTGCATCCTCAATTTCCACAGGGGCTTTGCGATGGTTAAAGCCCAGGGGTACGGCCTTGCGCACAAGCCCCATAACTTGCTTTATCTCATCTTTGGTTATGTCGTGAATGGATGTGCGGCAGGCCAGCATCCCGCAGCCGATGTCTACGCCCACGGCATTTGGCACAATGGTGTCCAACGCCGCCAGCACACCGCCTATGGGCATACCGAAACCTTGGTGGGTGTCAGGCATAAGGGCTATGTGGCGGTGGGCAAAAGGCAGCCGCGCGATGTTGCGGGCTTGCTCCAGCGCGCCTTCCTCGGGCTCATTACACCAGGATAATATTGGCAAACCATCAGTTTTGATTATTTTCATAACTAAACCCTCCATCGTAATTAAATATCCGTATGCTCCATTGGCCCGAGCCATAGTATGTTTGTGTTGTAACCGTGCCATCCCCATTTGAGGACACTGTACTTTCGTCGCTTAATCGTTCCAAGAAATGATTTCTTACAAATATGTTTTGCTCCGGACACCAAATCCAATACATCCTTGGGGAATTTCGCATGGTGCCGCCTGTCCATAGCGCAACTGCCAAATCCAGATAGCCGTCGCCATTATAATCTACAAGATGCACATCAAAGGTTGCAAACCCTACCGTTGCCGCGGGCGTTGGCGGCGGCGAAAAGAAGGTTTCGTGCAAATTTGTGCGTATATCTCGCATTTCTTGTATTAATTCGAAATCCCAAGTGTAAATGCTGATATGCTTCATGCGAGGGTCGCCGCTTTCAAATGTGTCAAACAGTTTCCAAGAATCTACATGGATAGCCAGCGTGTCATCTCTGTCATGAGACTCCTGCAAGCGCACAAAATTTGTTTCTTCGCGACGAGTTTCTACAAATTCCCCGTTTATATAGCTGTAATGGTGAACTACTTGCGTATTGCCTGCGTTTTGTGCCCATCCAAAGCGCCACGATTTTGCCTCTTCGTCTACGATGATATGCACGCTTGTAAGACGATCTGTTAGCTGCTCGTTAAAAACAAACTGCCCAAGATTGCTATCCCAAAGCCAGTGATAGTGCCGCCCCCAGCCATTGCCTCTTTCGCTGATAAGATAGCTAAATAGGCGCATGTCCAGATAGCCGTCAAAATTAAGGTTTATAAAAGACAATTGCATCCATTCATCGGGCAAGGCATTAAAGGGTGATGTGTATTGATACAGCCCGGATATTTCTTGCACAAGAATATCGTTTTCATCATAAATTTTAATGGTTACATTGTGTTTGGAGAAAGGGTAGGGCTCTAATGGCTCGCCCACTATGCGGTGGAAGGTGAAAGGGGGCATGTTGGGATGTATTTGGCGGCTGGCTATGAAAGGGTTGCTGTCGCCTTCCGGCGCATTATAATAATAATTTTCATCAATAATATTCTCTATAATAATATCTTCTATGACATCGTCGACAATAATATCGTCAACAATTTCTTTTACGGCATCCGGCAAAGCGAGTTTGGCCTCACAGGCGGCCAAAGTCAACATGCAGGCCACGACCAGCACAAAAGAAAATAAGTATCTCTTCATAATTTATCTCCCAAAATGTGAAATTCTCTTTATGCTAAGAAAATATAGTAATATATCACGGCAAACACAAGGCCGGGCAGCAAATTTGCACTTTTTATTTTGGTTTGCATATCAAAGGCCATGTTGGCCCCAAGGCCCAAAATCATTATGCCGCCGGTGGCGGAAAGTTGGGTGATAAGCGTGTCTGTAAACACATCTTGGAAAAAGCCTGCGAAAAGCTCTATGCTGCCTTGGTACAGCAGCACGGCGAAAGCGGAAAACAGCACGCCAAAGCCGAGGGATGAGGCAAACATCATGGCGGCCACGGCATCGATGATGGATTTTGTGATGATGATGCTTTGGTCATCCCGAAGGCCGCTGTCGATGGAGCCTACGATGGCCATGGCACCTACGCAAAACAGCAGCGAGGCTGTGACGAAGCCTTGCGCGAAGGTAGAGCCTTCGCCATCTTGCTTCAGCTTTGCCTGCACCCAAAGCCCCAGGCGGTTTATGCCGTTTTCTATGCGCAAAAGCTCGCCGCAAAAGGTGCCCGCCGCAAGGGATACCACCAGCAGCATAATATCGCCGCCTATGGCACTTGAGATGCCTATGATGCATACGCAAAGCCCCAAAACACGCATGAGGCTTTGTGAGAACTTGTCCGATATGCGGCCTTTAAGCAAAAGGCCGATGCCGCCGCCCAGCAATATTGCCGCGGCATTTATTAATGCACCTGTTATCACGATGTCGATATGCTCCTATCTTGTGTATTAAAATCCGCAAACCGCGCAACACAGCTCTCAAAAGCTGCTTTTGCCTCTTTGTGAAGGGGTTTGTCGCCCTCTGTCCAAATATTATTTACAACCAGCCGCCCATCTTTGCGCGCCATATCCGCCCGGGCTACAAGCGCGTCGCCGTACAGAAAAGGCAGGGTATAAGGCCCATATTTTCGCTGAGCTTGCGGTGTGTAAATTTCCCATTTATATTCAAAGCCAAACAATGCGGCAATTAGCTTTCTATCCCACATGAGACTGTCCAGAGGTGCTATAAATTCTGCGCGGACCGTATTTTCTTCAAGCGACAGGGCAGCTTCCAGGGCCTCGCGCTCATTTTCACAAATATACAAAGGTTCTTTTAGCCCCTCGACGGTAATTTCAAAAATCTCGCCGTCGGCAAGTAGTTTTGCAAACGCGGCAGTGCGTTCGGCAGCCTTTAATTTCAAGGCAATCCACGCGTCACTTGCTTTGTTCCACAACATACCCACAGCGGCAATCCTGCGCTTTACATGCCATGCGTTGCGCTCTTCACGGCTGTTGTAGGGCAGGGGAGCGGCCAAAATTTCTGGGGGCACATGGTTCTTCGCAAAAGCATAGCTTTTTATCGTGCCCTTTTTATGGTGGATAATAAGCTCGCCACGGAAATACATAGATTCTAACGCGGCCCGGGGTACCGACGTTGGCACGCCCCAATCCCAATTTACATTTTCTTTGCAATCAATTTCCTTGGCTGATATGTGGCCACGCTTCTCAATAAGCTTGCGAACCAGCATTTCCATATCCTTCACGGCGTCGCCGCCGCGTTGTTCATAAGCCGCGGCATATGTGACGCCTTCCAGCCTTTCGTGCAGAAATATCGGAAAGTATGCGATAGGAAGGATGCATAAATTTTTATCGAAATAGTCAATCAATCTACGCTCGTCATACAAAAGCGCGTATAAATCCGCTTTCTTATAGCTATGTATCCTGGAATGCAGCACAATGTCGGCGGTTCTGCCGCAAATGTCTACGGGGTCGTATTGCACGCAGCCCATGCGGTTAATAAATGACATTATGCCGCCCTTGCCGGCAAATATGTGTTCTCCCAGCAGTCCATGATGGCGCAAAAGGAAGCGGCGTGCCTGTACATTGGATATTTTCATGTCAATCCCCATTTTTTTTGTAATTGCTTCATTTAACACTACTAGTCTTCAACAAAGCCTGATTTGGTATAGCTTTGGCTTTGGCACATTTTGCATGTATGCAAGACATCACCTCAACGGGTATCATATCATAAATGAGTTATTATGTCAATGCTCCCCCTCTTTTAGGGCGTGTTTCCGCTGCCAAATATCCGCATAAAACAAAGCAATATGAACGACCACTATATACTGACTAAACCTAAAAAACCTCCAATTAAAAACTTGGGGGCATCAGCATTTGCCTGCCCCCAAGTTATACTAGTATTATGTAAATCTATGTAATTTTGCTGCTAAAACTAACGTAGGATGTTATTGCCAAAGTTAAAGAAAGCTTCGGCGGCTTCTTGGGCTGTCATTGCACCATGGCCAATATTCTCCATCATAAGGCGCAGATAGTCAACAATCTCGCCGGAGCCTTCGGGCCTTGGTTCGTTA
>WQVI01000045.1 GCA_009781625.1 Defluviitaleaceae bacterium
CAAGCCTTGCTCTGTACCCTCAAGATAAGCAGCCCACTCCATAGAAATAATTTCTACGTCGATGTTAAGCATAGCCAGGTCATGTTGTACAATTTCAGCTTGTTGCTCACGCTGTGCGTTAGGTATATTCCACCAGATTGAAGTAGAGAAACCGCCAGGCTCGCCTGGTGTTGGATTGTAGCCAGCTTCAATAAGAAGTTCTCTTGCTCTATCCATATTTGGTGTAAACGGCTCTAGCTCTGCAAAGCCCCAAACCAAGTCAGCCAAAGGACCATGAGCAGGTGCGCCAACGCCCATGAATACAACGTCTACTATTTCTTGTGTGTCAATTGCATAGTTGATAGCTTGACGCACTAACGGATTGCTAATGTGTGGCTGTTGTACGTTAAAGCCGATATAGTTTGTAGAAAGATTCATAGCGCGGTGAAGGGTTACATCTGGGCTGGCCTCTGCCATAGCAACTTCAACAGGAAGGATAGCCAAAGCAACGTCAGCATTGCCAGCAATAACTTCCATCAATCTAACACTTGCCTCAGGAACAACTCTCCATATAAGAGTGTCAATAGCAGGCACTTGGCCCCAATAGTTTACGTTTGTAGCTAATTCTACATGATCACCAAGAACCATGTTTTGGAAAGCGAATGGACCTGTACCAACTGGATTTTCAGCAAAAGCATCTAAGCCAAGCTCTTGGAAAAGACCAGCAGGAACGATGCCGGCACCGGTGTGCGCCAAGTGACGAATAATCGGCACGAAAGGCATTTCGGTGTAAACAGTGAGGTTAAAATCGTCATGAGCAACAGCGTCAGAGATCATGCCCAAGAAAGCAGCGGTGTGTGGGCTGGAAGAAGCTTCTATCAAAGAGAAAGCTACGTCATGGGCTGTAAGAGGTGTGCCATTGTGGAAAACAACGTTGTCACGGATACGGATGTTGGTGGTAGATGCATCAGGTTGAGACCATTCAACAGCCAAAGATCTTTCAGGTACAACTTCAAAGGTGTCATAGTCCAAAACAAACAGATGAGAATATATCTGTTTGTTTACTTCAGAAGATGCAGAATCGTTAGCGCCCCAAGGAACTAAGTTAACCGGAAGAGCACCGGAAAGAATTGTGATTGTGTCTTGCGTGCTAGGTATTCGGCCATCGTCTTCAACCGGTGGCGGTGTTGGTGCTGGTGTTGTTTCTGTTGTTGTTGGTGGTGGTGTTGGTGTTGGTCCTGTTTCTGCAGGAGTACCGCCGCCACAGGCTGCTATCAACAATGCAGTTACAATAAGCAAAGATAATAGCGCAATAATTCTTTTTGTCATAAATTCTACCTCCTAATTTTCTTTCCATTTTTATGTGGATAAAACTATGTACTGTTTCATCCCTCTTTGTAACACTACAGTAACAATAATAACATATGCCTGAAAAAATTTCAAGCTTTTTTTAATTAAATTTCTATTCCGAATATGTGAAGCAATTGTTAACTAATGCTAATTATGCTGAGGGCAATGCTATTGTACAACCCCGTTAATACGCGTTATTATCTCGTTTCCATATGTTTCTATGGTCATCACATTTAAAATTGGTGCCGTGCGCACGACAAAAAGTGTTTGGCCTACAAACAAGACGTCCGGGTTGATATTAGGGTTGCGAGCACTTAGGGCAGTGGGCGTCATTCGCATGTTAACGGCTATTTGCAAAAAAGTATCACCGCTTTGTACAGTATAAATTTCAGGTGTTGACTGCGTAGACCCGAGAGCATTTACAGCTTCTTCGGCCATCATAAGCTCTGTATCATGCACATATCTACGCGCAACGGTTACTTCTTGCAAAAATTGATGGCTAAAGGCGGCGTCGGTATTTACGCGAAAGCTGTATGCAAAGCTGTTTAAGGCATTTTCGGCCGCAACAACGCTAGGCAGCAATGCAACTTCTGCGCCATCAACGAGAATAGCAGCCCCATATACATAATAATCCAGCACATCCACCAAGCCGGATATCAAATTGTCAAATGTGAGGGACGGTGCGCCAACACTCAACCTTACGGGATTTGCCCTAATTTCTCCTGTAAGCTGCACGCGGCTGCCATCCAAACGGCCACCTAAACGAGCCATAGCATGGCGGGTGATATAATCCAATGTAATTTCGCGGTTTCCCTCTAGGCGCACAACGCCAATTTGTGTTTCATCAAGATAAATTTCCAGGGCGTTTGGGCGTGATGCAGCATGAAAAATTATAGTGCCAACAGATATGATAAAAACTATTGCTGCAAAAGTAGACAAAGCCCGAAAATGGCGCAATTTACGTGTGCGCTGATATCCCGCCTTTATAGAGCGAACAATTCTCACAAAAAAGTCCAACGCAAGCAGGGTATAGTCTCTTCTAGCCCGTCTTATCCTGGATTTACGCGTGCGCCTTTGCACAGGCCTTCTCACAGGCCTCTGCCTTGCATGTCTGCCTAGCGACCTTGCCTGTGGCCTGTTCTGTCTCCTTCTATCCATCATTTCACCTCCAACAAAGGGAAGTTTTCACATCAATCTATCATCCTGGTCACAGAAGCGGCTCTTCCTGTTTGTTCCGCCGTCGCAACCACCTGCACGCGTATACCAACAGCAAGTTCATTTGAGCGCACCAGCCTATTTGTTACAGAATCGAAAAAGATAGTGTCCGCATCATGGGTAAATTTTCGCGTAATGAAATTTGCGTCACGTACAGTAATTTCAAAATTATTAATTTGTGTTATATGGCCCACAAAATGTGTCATGGGTGCGGCTTGTAATAGGATAAAGTCGGCAACTTCCTGGGAATCCAGCCATAGGCGCACGCGAGAGCCTACAACAAGGGAATTTACATCAACGGCGTCATCAATGATGAGATGTCGCCTATCAGGCGTACCCGGCGTGCCGTAAGATACATCAGAAACGATAATATAGCTCTGCTCTCTGCCCGAAATAAAGACATCCCTAATGTAAACATCCACCACAGAGCTTGTCCCGACGGCATTGGCTGCCGTCACCCGCCCAAATTCGGCAGTAATTTCAACGGCATCGCCTATGCGAAGTGCCCGCGGCGATATATTGCCCACCATGCCCTGCCGGCTTATCATACTAGCGCCATCCGTAATAAAACTGTGATTATGTCCGGCATCGTCCTGCACCACTAAAAGCGGAAAAAGCGAGTTTTCGCTGAAATTTTTGTCGGTTAATGTACCAGCCACCTGCCTAAAGCGTTCTTCCATCTCTAGGCTTTGGATATCGCTACCCAAAACTGTGATAGAAATTATTTGATGGTTATGCAATGTGGCCGTAAAAGCCATATTGCGCGCCAGGTCGTCAAAATTAGCGTTGCGGCCGTCTATAGTAATTATCGCAGTTTGTGCTATGGAGAAAATACGGCTATCGTGGTCGGCATTGCTTGAGGATGTTAAAATGGCGCGGTGTATCGCAAATGTATTTGCAATTGTGCCTGTCATAGTCTCAATATTCGCGGTGCTACCAGGCGGCGTGTGACCCATTTGGGTTGACTGGGCCTCATTTAGCACAGAATACACCATCACAGCCATTGCCGCCCGAGTGACAGCCCCACGGGGATTTACATTGCCGGAACCATCGCCATTGAGAATACCCAGGCTGCGCAGCAAGTAAACATGAGGCTTGGCACCCGGTGAAATCGACCCATCATCATTAAAAGGCGGCACATCAACGATACGTAAGGCTTCCTGGGTGCGGCCCATAAAACGTACCAAAAATACCGCCGCCTCTTCCCGCGTAAGGTAGCGATGCACCTCGCTACCGCCTTCGATGGTGATAAATCTATCCAAATCTGAAGGAATAAGCACGTCAGAATATATCAAAAAGGCAATTTCCCTGTTTGCATCGTTGTTCCAGCTGGTAAACTGGGCGGACACAGCTTCTATGGCACTTCTGCGCGCCTCAAAAATAGCATTATGATAGGCCGCCTCTTGCGCATCCAGGGCATTAGGATTAAAGCCTGACATTCTGGCAAATATGCCCACGGCATCAAAAAGGGTGACATAGCTTGCCGGCCGAAAGTCGCCTTGCAAATCCCCTGTCATTATTCCCGCATCGCTTACGGCATTGATGGCATCCCGGGCCCAGGCAAAATTTGGCCCAACATCGCGAAAATCTGATGCTTGCAGGGCTTCTCCGATACCTAAAAATGCGATGCACAGCAATATTACAGTCATCCTCGCAAAAAGTTTCTTCATAATAAATGCCTCAATTTAGTAAACATATGGTCGCGTTACAAAAATCTCATTAAAGCCCGGATATGCTTTTTTTAACGCCTTCGCGGCATCCAAAGCCCCATCGCGCTCTCTAAAAATACCAAAAACTGTAGGGCCGGAACCCGTCATCATGGCAGACATCGCCCCTCGCTCTATCAAAAAGCCTTTAAGCTCGTCAATTATCGGAAAATCTCGGGCAGTCACGCTTTCCAGCACATTGGCCATACCATCGCAAATGCCTTGCAAATCTTCATTTTTTATGGCGTGTACAATGCGCTCTGTATCAGGGCGTTTGCCCATGGCTTCAATATTAAATTCTTTGAAAACTTCTTCCGTGGACACGATGATAGGCGGCTTCACCAGCACTATATGCATATGGGGCACAGCGGGCAAGGGCGTTAGCACCTCGCCAATGCCTGTGGCATGGGCACAGCCCCGCATAACGCAAAAAGGCACATCCGCGCCAAATTGCACGGAGACATCACGCAGCTCTTCATTGCTAGCAGGCAAGGCAAAAAGATTGCGCACACCCAAAAGGGCCGCAGCACAGTCCGCACTGCCGCCGGCAAGGCCCGCAGAGGCAGGTATCACCTTGTCAATTTTAACAAAAATGCCATCCTCTATGGCAAATCTGTCTTTTAGGTATTTCGCGGCGCGATATGCCAAATTGCGCTCGTCACTGGGCAGCCACGGCAGGTTGCTGACAACCTTTAAATAATCAGACTTGTACACCTTTTTGATATACAGCCCATCATGCAGCGCAACGCACTGCATTATCGTAGAAATTTCATGATATCCATTTTCCCGCACGCCCGTGATGTCCAGCGACAAATTTATCTTCGCCCGCGCCTTCATATATATATGTTCCATAAACCTTCTCCATCAAGTTCTGTGCATACATTTTACAGCATCTTGCACAAAATTTCAAATTAAGTTATAATGACATATACAGCTATGATTACACTTTCAGGAGGATTATTATGTCAAAAATTGTTGTAGCCCTTGGCGGCAATGCCTTGGGGGATAATGTGCAAGAGCAGCTGGCCAACGCAAAGCTGGCCGCGGCATCCATTGCGGACCTTGTGGCCGCCGGTAACGAGGTGGTTGTTGCCCACGGAAACGGCCCACAGGTGGGCGCAATAAAAATAGCCCTTGATAAGGGCGGGTTTGTGGTGCCTATGCCTGAATGTACCGCCATGAGCCAAGGCTATATAGGCTTTCATCTACAACAGGCCCTTGGTAACGAGCTTGCCGCACGCGGCGTGCAAAAAGAGGTGGCAACAGTGCTAACGCAGGTTGTTGTTGATAAAAACGACCCTGCCTTTGCAAACCCCACCAAGCCCATCGGCGCATATCATGACGAAGCCACAGCCAAAAAGCTGATGGAAGAAACCGGCAAAACCTATGTTGAAGATGCCGGCCGCGGCTGGCGCTGGGTTGTGCCTTCTCCCCTGCCCCAAGGCATACGCGAAGCGGCCACCATCAAGTTTTTATCAGATAACGGCTATCTCGTCATTGCTTGCGGCGGCGGCGGTATGCCTGTTATCGCAGGCGAAGGTGGCTACAGCGGCATTGACGCCGTTATTGATAAAGATTTCGCATCCGCCAAAATGGCAGAGCTAATTAACGCAGATACCCTCGTCATCCTAACCGCCGTGGACCGCGTAAAAATCAATTTCAATAAGCCTGATGAAAAGTCACTTGATAAGCTAACCGTAGCGGAAGCGCAAAAATACGCCGAAGAGGGCCATTTTGCCAAAGGAAGCATGTTGCCAAAAGTAGAAGCCGCCATCCTCTTTGCAAAAAGCGGCAACGGCAAGAAGGCCATCATAGGGTCTTTGGAGCAAGCCTCCGCGGCCATATCAGGCCAATCCGGCACAATCATCATGAATTAGAACTTCGTAGGGGCGGCATCTTGCCGCCCTTTTTTCTGTCAACAATAAGCGCAGCCACGCAGACAATCACAACTAAAACACTAATAAACTGCGACGTTGACAAGAAAAAGACCATGCCCCTAATTTCATCGCCCCGCAAAAATTCCAGCGCAAAGCGGCCTACAGCATAACTCAGGCCATAAAGGCATAGGATATGCACCGGCCTACGCTCTTTTTTCGTAAACTGCCATATCACAGCGAAAATAAGAAGGTTCATGGCGGATTCTATAAGCTGCACAGGCAAAAAGGGTATACCATTAGGCGCGGAAGCAGAGCGCGCAAAGGCTATCCCCAAAGTGTCATGGACGATGCCATAACAGCACCCTGCCGCAAAGCAGCCCAGGCGCATTATCGCATGAGCCAAAGGAAACACTGGCACAGCAAGGCGCACAATATCAGCCAAATCTCGCTTTATAAATTTTGCATAGATGGGCATGGCCGCAAGGGCCCCAAAAAGGCCGCCGTAAAACACCATGCCGCCAAAAGTCGCCCTTAGGAAAACCAAGGGTGCTTGGGAAAACACTTGTCTGTTCTCCCACAAAAATGGTGCGCGAACTATTGCGTGTAAAATAATGCCGCCCACAACCAGCCCCGCCCCTAAAATTACAATGCCAATTAGCATGTCAGCAAAATTTAGGCCGATTTTTTTAGAGCGCAAAGAAGCCGCGCCGGCCGCGACAAAAACCGCGGCAAGCCCGGCCAGGGTATACAATGGATATGTTTGTCCAAAAATTGTAAAATAAGGAAACATAAATTAAAATAGCATCATAGGTGCTGCGCATAAGAAGCACGCAACCCAATAAACACCGCCAAGGGCAGTAGCAATGATGGATGTAACAAGGCCACCGGTACGCTTGCCGCCTTTAAAGCCCAGGTTGCCGGCCTGTATAGCAAGCACAATGCCCACAACGCCGGTAATAACTTCTAAGAAAGGCACGATGATATTGAAGGCATAGATAACCAGGCTGATGATGCCTATTACAAGAGCAGCCGTTGCCAAATTTTCGCCAGGTTGTTTCATAGGTGGCATAGGTGGTGGTGTTGGCGCACCACCTTGATTATTTGGAAATTGACTCATAATATCCCTCCGTCCATTTAGGCTTTAGTGCTTACATCCAATAGCTCATTTCATAAAGTATCAAAGCAGAGCAAGCAATGAAAATAATTAAGTTTAAAACAATTGCAACTATAGATACAATCAGTCCCGCTGTGCCCAAGCCACCTGAAAAGCCCTTCTTTTTAGCCACGATGGCCAAAATGAGGCCTATTAAAGCAGGCAGACCCGCAAAACCCATCAACCAGCTGAAAACTAAGCCTATGCAACCCAAAATTAGGGATGCTATCGCAAGGCCCTTGCCCTGTTCGGGCGCAGGTGCCGGTGGTGGTGTTGGAAATCCATCTTGTTGGTTTGGAAATTGATTCATAATATCCCTCCATGTTCATATTATATTCACAATTTTAAATTGTAACACAAATTTAGCAAAAATGCAACATATTTTTTACCATTGCAACATTTTTCTATCATCCAAATATTGATTTCACAACAAGCAGTAGTCCCAAAATACCAATTGGTATGCCAAAGATAGCACCCACAAATGTTAGTGTAATAGCAAGCCCGGCGGCCATCAGCAAGCTTCCTATGATAACACCCAGTAGCCGCCCTGTTAAGCTAAAGAAAAAACAGATAAGCCACCAGATAACACGAAAGGGAAATAGCAACACGCTCATATGTATATTACTCCTTTTTCATTCTAATTATGAAAGTATACGACTTTAAAATGAAAAAGTTTACGAAATGGTACAATTCCTTGAACATCTTGAACACCCTTCTATAAACGCCGGTACCATGGGCTTTAGAAGGGTGCTCATAGGATGTTCAATGAACATCCTTCTTTAATGTAATAAAAATATTACTGGATTGCTTCGGACTTGTACTGTATCATCATTCAATTGTCGTAGTCCTCGCAATGACAGTTCAACTGTCGTGGACTTCCGGTAACAACGCAACGTCCAATTGTCATTGCGAGGCCAACGGCAGTTGAAAAGCCAGTGCTGCCCAGGGCCGAAGCAATCCAGCTTACGTCAACATCAAAATTTATACACATCGGCTGACTGGATTGCTTCGGACTTGTACTATATCATAAGTTCAACCGCCATAGTCCTCGCAATGACGGTTGAACTGTTGTGGACTTCCGGTAGTAATGCAACGTCCAACTGTCATTGCGAGGCCAACGGTAGTTGAAAAGCCAGTATAGTACAGGGCCGAAGCAATCCAGCAATATATATCCATACAATTATTACATCAAAGAAGGATGCTCATGAACATCTTATGAGCATCCTTCTAAACCCCATGATACCGGCGTTTAGAGAAGGGTGTTCAAGATGTTCAAGGGTTGTGGGGGGTGATGAACATCCTTGCTAAACATACCAGTCGGCTCCTATCCCCTCTCCCGCCTTCTCTTCCTCGCCCCTTCAACCTCAAAACTGCCAACAGGAATAGGAGCAGCAGGGAGATTTGGCTTTACGGCCCCCGCCTTTTTTATCGCCGATGACGGACAGGCCCGCACAAATTCCTCTGTTTTGATTTTGCCATCATCCAAAACCACATGTATCATGCCCTCACCGCCAGCAATAGACCCTTCCGGCCCAAGGCGTAGGCATGTGCCGCAGCCAATGCAGGTTGTAGGGTCTATATAAATGCTGTAATAATCCGCGCAAACAAGGGCGGCGCAACGCTTGCGGCGGCAATGCTGCTCCCATTCGTCGGCATGATGCTCCATGGAATATAGCACATTCTTGGCTACTTTCGAGGCCATCTCGCAGCCAGCCGTTGTTGAAAAAATCTGACAAAGCTCTTTAATCAGGCTTAGGTCATCATCTTTGCCCTTACCCGACACTATATCCGTTATCACCAAAGCAAGCTGCGTTACACCATCGCGGCACATAACCGACATGCCGCAATTTTCAAGCTGCGCCTGTTTTACGCATCTAAGCGCCCAGTTTACAGGGCAAGCGCCCTCTGCAAGCTTGGCAATCTCGCTATAATCAGGAAGTGTCACTTCCGAAATCGTACATCCCATCAATTTTTCCATACCCTACCCTCTTTAATTTGCAGTGTATTCTGTCCAAAGCTTGACAGGCCCAATATCCCTGCGCAAATCGCATTGTAGGCATCGGCCGGCCTCGCGTGTGGCTTCGTCGCATGTATGCACATGTGACGCAACCCTCGTCATCTCCGCAAAGCCGTCAATCTTCCCTATTTTAGGCTCTTTGGCGGCTCTTGGCGAAAGGGTTTCGTCAATGCAGCCATCACCGCCCAAATATCTATCAATTTCTTTCGCAACCTCACGCCCGGCGGCTATGGCTTCAATTACAAATCTTGTGCCCGTCATAACATCGCCCGCAGCAAACACGCCGTCCACGCTGGTTGTGTGGTCGCTCTTGTCGCTTGTTGGGTGTCCTTGGTCGTTAATATCAATGCCAAATTCTGGCGTTAGGCCCGTGCCTTGCCCTACGGCAAATACAATAGAATCGCAGGGTATCATGCGCTCTGTAGATGTATCGTCCACATCAGCTATCCTATGGCCCGTTATCACGCCATTTTCGCTCTCAATTTGCACCGTGGCCGTGCCATCGTAAAGGACGACACCCTCATTGATACCTTCTTCAATTTCCTCGGCATCAGCAGGTATAGCTTCGCCCTTCTCAAGGCAGATTATATTAACCTTTCTGCCCATGCGCAAAAGGGTGCGTGCGCAGTCAAAGGCCACATTGCCGCCGCCTATGATGTTTACGGTTTGGCCCACATCCACAGGCAGCCCAAGGCGGACATCCCTTAGCAAATCAAGGGCAGCATATGCGCCTTCAAGGTTAGAGCCTTCCATCGAAAGCTTCTTTCCTTGTGATGCGCCTATAGCCACAAGCACCGCGTCATATCCCTCTTTCAGGCGCGTCACGCTATCAATATTGCTATTGGTTTTGATTTCAACACCAACAGACTTTATAAAATCTATTTCCTTCTGAACATGCTCCAACGGCAGGCGATATTCAGGAATGCCCGTAACAAGCTGGCCGCCAGCCACGGGAAGCTTTTCATGTACCGTCACATCATGGCCCTTTTTCTGCAAATATAGGGCGGCGGTAAGGCCGCATGGGCCGCTGCCTATGACGGCAACCTTCTTGCCGGACTTTGCCCCAAGGGGCGCCATGGCCGCATCCAGCCACATCATATCACTATCATTCTCCACGGCATATCGTTTTACATTGCGTATGGAAATTGACGAATTTAACTTACCGCGCTTGCAGCCGTCCTCACAGCGGTGGTTGCATATATAGCCAAGGGTATGGGGAAACGGTGCCTTTTCGCGCACAACAGCATGTGCCTGGGAATATTTCCCTTCATTGATGAGGCGTAAATATTCCGAGATGTCAATTTTCGCGGGACATTCCACCTGGCATGGCACAAGAGCCTCATGCTTGGCAATTTCCTGGGAAAGTACGCCCTCTTCGTCTTGCAGCGCGCCTGTCGGGCACACCTCAATGCACGCCCCGCAAAAGCGGCAGCCCGCCTCGGCAAGGCCCGCGTTGCTTTCCGTGCCTATGTATGTTTCGCCGCCATGCTTTGCGTATCCTATAGCGCCCACGCCCCGCAGGTTTTCACAGGCCCGCACACAACGTCCGCATTGCACGCAACGCTCCATTTCCCGCAATATCAGCGGGTTTTTCACGCTTGGTATGCTATTTGTCTCCCGCTGCACCGTGCGAAGGCGCGAATGTACCGTGCCCATATACTGCATCAAGGCTTGAAGCTCGCATTTTAGATACACTTTGCAGGATGTGCAATCCTGCGGGTGGCCCGCAAGCATAAGCTCCATGGCCACATTTCTGCGGCGGCTTATGTCATCGGATTTTGTCGTCACACACATGCCATCATGGGCAGCCGTTTCGCAGGCTTGCACAGGCCGCCCATCAATTTCCACAACGCAAAGCTTGCATCCGGCCTGAACAGGCAAAGCCGGATGCGTGCAAAGGTTTGGGATGTAAATATTAGCCGCCAGTGCAGCCTCGAGGACAGTTTGCTCCCCATTTACAGAAATTTCTTTTCCATCAATTGTAATTATCATAGTCTATTCTTCCTCAAACACATATGCCGCGGCACTTTCCCCCGCAATCCTGCCGCTGTTAAGGGCAAAACCCATTGTGTTGCCCGGCAAAACAAACACATAGCTGACGCCGAAGATAGAGCAAGCATCAGTGCCCGCGGCGTAAAGGCCCTCTATGGGCTTGTTTTCTTTGCTAAGGACTTCTGTTTTGTAGTTTATTTTTATGCCGCCCAAGGTGCCATAGCCGCTTGGATGCAGGCGCACGGCGTAAAAGGGTGCCTTCTCCAAAGCCATCAGATGTTTGCCATGCTTGTAGAAATAGTCCTCTTTATCGCGGCAACCTGTGTTATATTCGTCAAAAGCCGCCTTAAAAGCATCTTCATCAAGGCCCATCTGTGCCGCCAATTCTTCCACAGTATCGGCCATATAAAGATTATCAAAGCCATTAGCCCTTGCCTGCTTGGCTTGCTGCTCAAAATTTTCAAGGCCATAGCTATGCACCAACGAAACCACATCAAAGCCGTTTTTCGTGTAATAATCCACCACGCGGCTATCCACGATAGAATATGCCACGCGGCTATTTTGTATCGAAACGGCATTTCCGGCGAAGGTGGTGTTCTCCAAAAGCTCTTCATTCATTATGCGCTCGCAGCGGTTGTTAAGCACGAGGGTTTTGGGTTGCACCCACAGGGATGGGGAAATTCCCGCATCAGCCAGGCCAGGCGAGTTTACCGTCATCTCGATATTTACATCGGTGGATTCTGCGCCAACGTCCATAGCCATCTTTATGCCGTCCCCGACAACGCCCGGTATGCGGAAAGAAAACAAATCCTTGCCCCATTCGTACCCGATGCGGTCTTTTATCATCTGGGGATTGTCACCAAAGCCGCCGGTAGCAATGATGGCCGCAAGACATTCCACCCGCACATCGTTGCCGGCACTGTCTTTGGCCAGCACCGCGTTAATATAGCCCTTGTCGCTCTTCTCCAGGCTCACAGCGGGCGTTTCATACAAAATTTTAACTCCAAGCTCTACCGCCCTGTCCGTCATGGCTTTAAACATGGCAGAAGCTGCGCGGGGGCCGGGCTTGCCGCTTTCTGGCTTCACAATATGCCATGTGGCCTGTGACGATGGGAAATATTTTGCCACACTGTCAAATCTAACGCCCATATCTTCCAGCCAATGGATGGTGTCGCCGGACTTTTCCAGATAAGCCCGCACCAGCCGCGCGTCTACTCTCCAATGTGTGTAATCCATAAAAATGCGGAAAGCCTTTTCCGCGTCCAAATCCGCCATGGCGCCCTTGGCAAGGCGGCTTCCGATGCCCAAAGGCCCCATGCCCATGTTGCCGGCACCGCCCGTCGTGTTGGCCTTCTCCAAAAGGATAACCTCTGCGCCGCGCTCTGCTGCTGAAATGGCGGCAGCTAGCCCCGCAGGGCCACCGGCTATTACGCATACATCTGTATTATAGGTTTGCATATCAATGCCTCCTTGGTATATGTCGATTTGTGGGAGTGACAAAAAATAAATAAACCTTTAACCACGGAATACACAGAAATACACGGAAAGTGCATAAGAGCAAGGTTTTTTCCGTGTCCTTCCGTGATTTCCGTGGTTAAAATATCATTGCCCATTTTTATATCACCACTTCTTGGTTTATTTTACCTCAAGCGCGCTATCAAACGCAATGTCCGATTTGCTAAAGTTTATTTTCTTTGTAAATTCGCAGGCTTCTTTCGCGCCAAACACTCTATCCATGCCGCTGTCTTCCCATTCCACAGAAAGCGGGCCCGTGTAATTCATTTGATTAAGCTCGCGTATAATGGCGTCAAAATCCACATCGCCATGGCCTAATGACACAAAATTCCAGCCTCTGCGCGTGTCACCAAAGGTAATGTGAGAGCCCAAAATGCCCGCCCTGCCATCAAGGCTAAGCTTTACATCCTTCATATGCACATGATATATCCTATCGGAAAAGTCCCGCAGAAAAAGCTCCGGTTTCATGCCCTGCCATAACAGATGGCTGGGGTCGAAATTAAAGCCAAGGGTCTCGCGACCCTCAAATTTTTCCAGCAGCTTCTTTGCCGTATAATAGTCAAAAGCAATTTCCGTTGGGTGTACTTCCAGCGCAAATTTTACGCCAACTTCATCAAAAACGTCAAATATAGGGGACCATAAGCGCACAATCTCATCAAAGCCCTCTTCCACCATCTCCTCAGTGGTTTGCGGGAAGCTATACCAATATTTCCAAATGGGGCTGCCCATAAAGCCCGTAACCACCTTGCAGCCCATAGCGGCCGCGGCGCGGGCGATAATTTTCATTTCCTCTACAGCCCAGGCGCGTATTTCTTCCGGCTTGCCCGCAAAAGCGGCAGGCGCGAAGCCGTCCAAGCGCGCATCCCATAAATCCCCTACACATTGACCCACAAGATGCGAGCCCATGGCATAACATTTCAAGCCATACTTCTCTAATATGCCCTTTTTCTCGGCCACATAAGCAGCGTCTTCCAAAGCGCGGCGTGCGTCAAAATCCGCCCAGGTTGCAATTTCCAATCCCTCATATCCCAGGCCGGACAAAAGCTTTGCGCCCTCTTCAAATGATAAGTCCGCCCACTGTCCCGTAAAAATCGTAACAGGTCTTTTCATTTTAATATTTTCCTCCTTTACTTTATGGAAAATTTTTAGTATATTTATAGTACAGCAAAGTTCTACAACAAAATGTACATGAGGTGTTTACTTTGATGCGAAGTTCTGTTAACCACGACGTCCGCGTTAACAACGGAAAAATGATTACTGATATACTTTTTACAATGGAGCCGATGACCAAACAAGAGCTTATCGAGCTTACAAAGATGAGCCCGCCCACGGTTACGGCGGTTTTAAAGCATTTGCAAGAAAGCGGCCTGATAGCCCATGGCGAAAAGCTAAAATCTACAGGCGGAAGGCCGGCCCAGCTTATCATGCCCGTGTATAATGCGGCCCATTCGATAGGCATTTTTGTTTCGCCCAACCACATCCGCATCTGTGCAACAAATTTGGCACCCAGCATTGTCGCCAAAGCAAAATACGACCTTGCCATGGAAAACACGCCGGAATATTGGGAGCGCGTCTACGACTATTACCTCAAATTTAAAAAGGATTTCAAAGTTAGTGATAAAAACCTGCTGGGCATAGGCATCACCATGAACACAATGCCCGACCGCGAAACAAAGGTCCTTGCCGTTATCAGCGGAAACAAGCGCATAACCCTTAATTCTCAATATATTTTCGATGCCTTTTCAAATTGCGGTATCGAGGTGCAGATACGCAACGAGGCAAAGATGGCAGCTTTGGCCCACGCAAGGGATAATTCCAGCCCTGCAAGCTTTACCTATCTTTCTGTTAACAACAATGTGGCAGGTGCCATCGTGTCCGATAGAAATGTGGTGCGCTATGCCAGCCGCAATGCAGAATTTGGCCATATGATTGTGGACTATGACGGAAAGCTCTGCGTATGTGGCATGAAAGGCTGTTTTGATGCCTACATCTCCGCCACATCCATCCAAGCCGAATCCGGCCTTTCCCTGCAGGACTTTTTCGTAAACCTATCTCAAGGTGATGCTAAATGCGGTAAAATATGGGACAACTATCTAAATTTCTTCACCATTTTTCTCAGCAATATCCGCGTTGCTTTCGACAGCAACATCCTTATAGGCGGCATTATGAGCCAATATCTAGCCCGATATCGTCACGAGCTTGAGCGTCGCCTTTACGATTTACAGCGGCCTCACCTTGAAGAAGGCGAATTTCACACAGAATATATCTACATATCAGATTTGGGCGAATACAGCTCCGCCATGGGAGCAGGCCTGCTTTACAACGACCGCTTTTTGGCAGGTGTCTTCAATTAAATCTACAAATATTGTGTCATGGCGGCATGTTCCCGCCAGGTTATGTCCAAATAATACGGCCAGGCCCTAAGCCTGTTTTCACCGCTTAAATCCGGCGGCTGTATCGTCACTTCCCCAGAGCATACCCATTCAGCAGCCCTGCACAGCATGGCCACGCACACCGGCCGCCTCAATGTGTCGGGGCCATGGGCAATGGATATGGCAAAAACCCTTCCCTTGCCATACATGTTAGTCCACGCCACAGGCACATCAGCGCCTATCCCCGGCAACGCAGCCAAATCTACATTTTCAAATTCTGCAACCCTGTGTTTTTGTATCTTTGCAGGCTCATAGTCCGCAATATCATCACGCACCGTGGCAAGCACAGTAACATTGGCCCCGTCAACCCTCTTGGGATTCACAAAAAGGTCATCCTGCTGCACCAGCCACACAGGCTGCAACCCCTGCACAATCTCATGCCCACCCACCATGTTTACAGCAAATTCCAGCTTGGGACTTTTGCGCATTCCATTAAAAAAGTCAAATTCAAGCCCCACCAGCTTAACAAATTCATCAGGCAAAGCAGGCTCGCCTTTTATAACCGACGAATGAAAGACTATCACCCCGCCGCCGGCCGCCGCATAATCATAAAGGGTTCCCTCAGCATTTTCGCCCCAGCCAACATATGGCGCCGTCTGGTCGTCCTTACCATCATAATTTATCAAAACCGCATCATATCCCTCAAGTGTTTCCGCCGTAGCGCCTCTAAATTCCTCAGTAATTTTAACCCTAAAACGGCCCGTAGACTCCAACATAGCGCGAAGCATGGTATTTATCCTAGGCTCGTGGTCGCTGGTAACAACCCCCGTTATCAGCAAAATATTATACACATCTTTTCTCACGCGACACTCCCCCTCAACTATACTCAAACAACCACA
>WQVI01000046.1 GCA_009781625.1 Defluviitaleaceae bacterium
CGTGTGAATATACGCCGAAACCCTTTGATGAGACGAAAGAATCTCTCAATTTCGTTTCGTCTTTTGTACAGTTCCTTTCAAAGTGAAATCAATAGCAGTTTTAGCATTTGATGATATAAGATGAATCTTGGTTGTTAATCCATCTAATATCCCACCAAAACAGTAACAGAAAAACACAGGATTTTTGCATCAAGGCAAGGAGAAGCTGACGATGTCCTTGGTGCAAAAAGACAAGTTTTTGTTACTGTTTTGGTGGGATATTAGTATATCACTCATCCGGTGATGAACCTTCTTTTCCTGACGACAATCTATCGCCATCTCAAGGAAATTCAATACTTCCATCATAATAATCAGCCCCTTGACTGATTATATCATGATTTGGGAATTTATTCATGCGTTTGTTGTGGGATGCCATCAAGCCGCGCTTGACGTTTTCTACGGAATGTGGTAAAATGTAGTGTTGTACCGTCAAAATAATTTTTGGAAGAAAGGAGATTGTAACATGAGAATTAACATCATTTTAGACGATTCATCACTTATTTTGAGGTGCGCCGCGTGAGGCACAAACCGTAACCCGTGGTAGCACATTGGAGGTAATTTTTATTTTAACATTTAAGCGTTTGCGCAAGCTTTTACGAGGAAATTTGTGGCTGTTTGTGCTGGGCATCAGCTTTCAGGCCGGAAGTGCCTTGGCCAACATGGCAGCACCTCTCGTAACACGTATTGCGATTGATAATGTACTGGGCGACCAACCCCTTTCGCCAAATCTTTTGGTGATGTGGCTTGTTAACCTTTTGGGCGGCATTGAGGCCTGGCAAGAAAATATTTGGCTTGCGGCCATCGCCTTTGTTATTTTCCAGCTTTTCATCGCTGTTTTTGTTTTTGGCCGCCAGCGTGTGCTGGCATTAGGCGGCGAAAATACCGCAAAGCGGCTGAAAGACCTTTTGTATGACCATATACAAAAATTGCCATATAACTATCATGTACATGCTAAGACAGGAGATTTGATACAGCGCTGCACATCGGACGTGGAAACCACCCGCCGCTTTTTGCAGCAGCAAACAGTAGAAATTGCACGGGCGGTGTTTTTCACCTGCTTTGCCCTCGGCATTATGTTTACAATAAATGTAACATTAACGCTGGTGGCAATGGCGTTTTTGCCCATCATTTTCATTTTTTCGTACATATTTTTCAAAAATGTGCGCCGTGTCTTTAAGATGGCGGATGAGGCCGAGGCAGAGCTTACAACTGTGCTGCAAGAAAGCCTTACCGGCGTGCGTGTTGTGCGCGCCTTTGGCCGCGCGCGCTTTGAGGTTGACAAATTTATCAACAAAAATAACGAATTTCGCAGCCTTCAATTTAGGCAAATGAAGTTTTTGTCCTGGTATTGGTCCTCATCAGATATTTTGTGCTGGGGACAGGTTTTGATTGTGTTTATCGTTGGCATTATTTTTACATACAATGACCAGCTTACAGCGGGCGAGCTTCTGGTTTTCAATATCAACACAGGGATGATGGTGTGGCCTATGCGCCAGCTGGGCCGCGTTATTTCAGACCTTGGACGTATGCAGGTTGCCCTTGGCCGCGTGTATGAAATTTTGGATACGCCCGCCGAAAAGGACACACCGGGCGCACAGCCCCACGACCTGCGCGGCGATATAGTCTTTAAAAATGTTGATTTTGAATACGAAAGCAGCGAAGGCCGCAAAATTTTTGACAGCATCTCTTTTGAGATTAAAAAGGGCGAAACCATCGCGGTTTTGGGCGCAACAGGGGCCGGAAAGTCTACTTTGATGCATGTTTTGCTGCGCCTGTATGACTATGGCGACGGCAATATCACCGTAAATGGCAAGGAGCTAAGCACAATCTCGAAAAATCATCTGCGCGAAAAGATAGGCATCGTGCTGCAAGAGCCTTTCTTGTATTCCAAAACCATCCAAAATAACCTGGAGATGGCAAAGGACGAGGTGTCCAAAGACGAAATTGTTGAGGCCACCAAAACCGCCAGTGCCCACGAATTTATCGAAGAATTTGAAGATGGATACGATACCATGGTTGGCGAGCGCGGCGTAACCCTTTCCGGCGGTCAAAAACAGCGCGTGGCCATTGCCCGCACCCTGATAAAAAACAGCGAAATGCTTATTTTTGACGACTCCCTTTCCGCCGTGGATACCGAAACGGACGCGCAAATACGCGCGGCCCTTTCCGAGCGTGCAGGCGATGTCACCACTTTCATAATATCCCAGCGCATCACCACCCTTATGGATGCAGACCGCATCTTCGTCATCGAAGGCGGCAAGCTGACGGACCAAGGTAGCCATGACGAGCTTTTAAGCCGCGACGGCCTTTACAAGCGCATTTGGGATATACAGTCCATGCTAGAGCAGGACTTTGAAAAGGAAGGTGATGCTTAATGTCTAATTATTTTGAAGAGCAGGACTATACAAAGTCATTTGACCCTAAATTATGGAAGCGGATTTTGCAGTTTTGCCTAAGATATCCAAAAAACTTTATATTATTATTTGTTTTTGCGGTATTACTGGCCGCTGTAGGGGCAGTTTTCCCACAGCTGACAGGCTATGCCATTGACAATTTTGTGCAAACGGGAGATTTAACCAATTTGCCCGCCTTTGTCGCAATTTATATCGGCCTTATTGTTTTCCAATCCGTTAATGTCTTTGCATTTATATATTTTGCAGGGCGCATAGACACCGACATCAGCGCGGATGTGCGCGAAACCGCCTTTCATAAATTGCAAGACCTGTCGTTTTCGTATTTTGACAACACACCCGTAGGCTGGATTATGGCGCGTCTGACGTCAGACACCTTCCGCCTTGGAGAGATTGTATCTTGGGGCTTTTTGGACCTTACATGGGGCGTTTTCTTCTTGACGCTGTGTTTCGTCTTCATGTTTTTTACAAATGCTTGGCTTGCCCTTATAATGCTTGCCATTATGCCTGTTTTGATCGTTGTTTCTATTTACTTCCAAAGGAAGATGCTAAAGGCCCATAGAGAAAGCCGCAAGCTTAATTCTAAGATAACAGGCGCGTATAACGAAGGCATTACGGGCGCAAAAACCACCAAGACGCTGATACGCGAGCAAAAGAATTTTGAAGAATTTCAAGACCTTTCGGGCGGCATGAGGCGCGCCAGCATTAAGGCCGCCACCGTTACCGCAATATATTTCCCCATCGTGATATCCCTTACAGGCATTGGTGTTGCCCTTATTATTGGCGAAGGCGGTTCTGCCGTCATTGGCAGCGTGATATCCTTGGGTACATTGACAATTTTTGTATCCTATGTCACACAAATGTCCGAACCTATAATACAAATTGCCCGCGTGCTTAGCGAAATGCAGGCGGCGCAGGCCAGCGCAGAACGTACAGTATCCCTGCTGGAAGCCGAGCCTGATGTTGTGGACAGCGAGGATGTTATCGCGAAATATGGCGACTTTGAAAATCCCAAGCCTGAAACATGGAACGCCATAAACGGCCGCATCACCTTTAAAGACGTGTCCTTCCATTATAAGACAGGCGAGCAGGTGCTTTCCCATTTTGACCTTGACGTGCGCCCCGGCGAGAAAATTGCCCTTGTAGGCGAGACAGGCAGTGGAAAGTCCACTATCGTCAACCTGCTATGCCGTTTTTACGAGCCTACGGAAGGCACAATCCTTATAGACGGCATGAATTACAAAGAACGGCCTCAAATTTGGCTGCAAAGCAATTTGGGCTATGTGTTGCAGTCCCCTCACCTGTTTTCTGGCACGGTGCGCGACAATATCCGCTATGGCAAGCTGGACGCCACAGAAGAGGAAATTATTGACGCCGCAAAGGCCGTTGATGCTTACAATTTCATTATGAATATGGAAAAAGGCTTTGACAGCGACGTGGGCGAAGGCGGCAACCGCCTGTCCACAGGGGAAAAGCAGCTTGTGTCCTTTGCGCGGGCCATCATAAAAAATCCCGCCATCTTCGTGCTGGACGAGGCCACAAGTAGCATAGACACACAAACAGAGCAAAAGATACAGTCTGCCATTTTCAAGATTTTGGAAGGCCGTACCAGCTTCATCGTGGCCCATCGCCTATCTACCATCCGCTTTTGTGACCGTATCCTCGTCATAGACGAAGGCAAAATTTTAGAGCAAGGCACCCACAAGCAACTTCTCCGCAACCGCGGGCATTATTACAACCTTTACACCAACCAGTTTAAAAAAGAGGCGGAAAGCCGCATTTTAGGAGTTTAAGGGCATTTAGATTGACCCACCACCATTTGTAGGGGCGAACTGCGTTCGCCCGTTATATCGCGGCATACACTATGTTCGATGCTTCGCATCATCGCAAATGCGGGCGATTACAAATCGCCCCTACAGCTAAGCCACTATCCTTTGTAAATTGAAAGGAGATTGACATGAAGAAAATGCATAAAACTTTGTGGTTAGTGACCATGCTAGTGGTAGGCATGGCTGTGTTTTCCGCGTTTTATGTCAGCAATGCTTTTGGCTTCGCCGCCGCGGGCGACGACTTTGACCATACCGCAACCACCGTCGCCCGCCACACCGTCGCCGCGGGCATAAGCCATTCTATGGCCATAACATCCGACGGCACGTTGTGGACATGGGGCTCAAATTACTTTGGCCAGCTGGGCGATGGCACAACAGAGGACAGGCTAAGCCCCGTGCCTATTATGGAAGATGTTTTTGCCGTGTCCGCCGGGCGTTATCATTCCGTGGCCATCAAAAATGACGGCACCCTGTGGGTTTGGGGCGGAAATATGCAGGGGCAGCTTGGAAATGGCTACGCCACAGGCTGGGACGATATGACGGCCCATCCAACGCCCATAAAGCTCCTTGACGACATCATCGCCGTATCCGCCGGCTATGCCTACACTTTGGCCATTAAGGCCGACGGCAGCCTTTGGGGCTGGGGTACCGGTTTTGCGGGTCAGCTTGCCAGCGGCCGAGGTGTAGACGTAGGCAGCCCCGTACCCATCCATATTATGGATGATGTAGTTCATGTCACCGCCGCCCGCTTTCACGCCCTTGCCATCCGCACAGACGGCAGCCTTTGGGCCTGGGGCAGAACCTTCGGCCATCCCACAACAACCCAATGGTCGCATTTGCTTACGCCCACCTGGATAATGGACAATGTAATTGATGCCTCGGCGGGCTTTGCCTTCACCACGGCCATTACAGCCGATGGCACGCTGTGGACATGGGGCGACAATGTTTCCGGCCAGCTTGGCCATGGCAACCACAGAAATCAGTTAAGACCCCGAAGGGTAAGGGACTTTGGCGATGCGGTGGCCCTATCGGCAGGCCACAACCACACCCTTGCCATAAGAGCCGATGGCAGCCTTTGGGGCTGGGGCAGCACCGTTGCCGGCGGCCTTGGCGAAAGCCTTCTTTCCACCCCATTGCGTCCTGCCCATATTATGGACGATGTGGTTGGCGTCTTCGCCGGAGAGGGAAATACCCTCATTATCAAGGCTGACGGCAGCCTCTGGGGCCTAGGTGGCAATTGGGCGGGCCAACTGGGCGATGGCACCACCCAAACGCACCGCACCCCCATACACATTTTGGATGACATATTGATACCATGATTAATGCTTACTTTGAATACGGCCAGCAGGAGATAAACCATCTGCGCAAAAAAGACAAAAAACTGGGCGCAGCCATAGACCGCATCGGCATTATACAACGCAGGGTAAATCCCGATGTGTTTGCGGCTCTTGTTGAAAGCATAGTAGCCCAGCAAATTTCCACCAAGGCGGCAGCTACCGTTAACAGCCGTCTGACAGCACTATGCGGCGCGGATTTTGCAGGGCTGCATGGGCTTGCAGTACAAGAAATACAAGCCTGCGGCATGTCCACGCGCAAGGCGGGCTATATCAAGGGCATCGCTGAAGCCGCCGCAAGCGGAGCAATAGACTTTGCCGCCCTGCATAAAATGACCGACCAAGAAATCATCAAAACCCTTACCGTCCTAAGCGGCGTGGGACTTTGGACGGCAGAGATGCTGCTTATCTTTTCCCTTTCGCGCCCAAATGTGGTAAGTTATGGGGATTTAGCCATACGCCGCGGCATGATGCGCCTCTATGGGCTAACAGATCTGCCTAAAGACAAATTTGCGCGCTATGCCAAGCGATACGCCCCCTATGGCTCTGTAGCGTCGCTGTATTTATGGGAAATTTACGGCCAGGAGGTATAGCTATGACAGAGAAAAATATCAAAGATGTTATTGGTAATGTTTTAAGCGGTGATGCACAAAAGAGGGCTTTGGATTTTGTGACATATCTGGAATTAAATGATATGCCCCCGAATTGCGTCCATGGAGACTTGTGGATGGCTGGCTACAATGACAATTGTGTCTGCTACATACACATTGATGGTGCTGCACAAAACCCCGGCCCTTGGACTATCTGGCCCGATGGCAGCTATGCCAGCGAGCCCGAAGGCTTCGCAATTGACGAGCATACAAAGCAGCTTGCTTTGGCACATGTCAATATTTGCGGAAGCTGCGGCGAGGCTTGCAGCCCAGGGACACGCAAAACCGTTTTTGGCAAGGATTTTGACAATGTCTGTGGAGCCACTATGGCCTTTAACAATCCTGATGATGAGGCTTTGAATTGCGTGAAAAAGTTGATGGAAATGAGAAAGCGAGCTATTTGATAACCGCAATAACTATAACTCGCAAACGCACCCTCGCAGTAGGGGCGACCTGTGGTCGCCCGTTATTCCCCAGGCTTCCATGCCTGCCTGATTATGAGGGGCACGGGACTTGTTTCACTATAAGTTTATTGCGGCATTAAACTTCCCCGAGTTTAGTCGGAATCTTTAGTCGACTTTAGTCGACACAGCGTAGGAGGTGCAAAATGGAAAATCCTGATCTTAACAAGCTTGCTGACATAATCAAAACCAGCAAAAGCATCGTATTTTTCGGCGGCGCAGGGGTGTCCACAGAAAGCAATATCCCCGATTTTCGCTCTGAAAAAGGTTTGTACAACGCACAGCAAAAATACGGCGCATCCCCGGAGAAGCTTATAAGCCGCACCTGCTATGACACAAACCCCTCGCTGTTTTTTCAATACTATAAAGAAAATTTGATATACGCGGACGCAAAGCCCAACGCGGCCCACGTCGCCTTGGCAAAAATGGAAGAGATGGGGCTTTTGTCAGCTATTGTCACACAAAATATAGACGGGCTGCATCAAGGGGCAGGCAGCAAGAATGTGATAGAACTGCATGGATCTAACGCCCGCCATTACTGCATCGGCTGCAACAAGTCCTATGATTTGCAATATGCCTTGACACCCGAAAACTGCGATGGCTTCATCCCAAAATGTGCAAATTGCGGCGGCACGGTACGCCCTGATGTGGTGCTATATGAAGAACCCCTTGATGACAGCGTTATACGCGCCGCAATAAGCGCAATTTCCGCGGCACACTGCCTTATCATAGGCGGCACTTCTCTTGTGGTTTACCCAGCCGCCGGGTTGATACAATATTTTACAGGCAAAAACCTTGTGCTGATAAACAAGGGCGCAACCCCCTATGATGACAGGGCAAATCTGGTTATCAACGAAAGTATCGGAGCAGTATTATCGGAGGTGCTACATGAATTACAATGAATATTTGTCCCATATCCAAGCCAAGTTTGCTGTAGCTGATGATGTTGTGATCGGCCAGCAAAATGCAAAAATGTTATATGAAGAGAAGCTTGAATTGAAATGGCTTGCCACAAAATTAAAGGTTTTTTCTTTTGTGACACACGCTTCTCATATCGCAGCGCAAGATATCTCTCTTTTTTCCGATGCTTGCACCGCCCATGCTTTAAATGCCTACAAGGGTTTGCCACGAGGTTTTCAAAACGGCGTCGCAAGCTTTAATGTGATGGCGTCAGAAAAAGTTGATGCAACAGCGGCAGCGTTTGCTGTTTCCAGGCCAAAAAAGCGTTTCGCAGCATTTCCCATGCCCGTAATTTATAATTTATCAACCATGGAAATATTTTACTATAGAGACACTCCTATGTGGGGAGCAATCTACTACAAATATTTAAGGGAATATATAGAAAATAATTTCAATATGAAATAAGCGGTGAAAATATATGAGGATAATTTTGGCGTCAAGCTCGCCCAGGCGGCGGCAATTGATGGCACAAGCAGACATATCTTGCGAAATTATCGTAAGTGATGTTGATGAGAGCAACATTGACGGCCCGGCCCCTAAGCAGGTAGAGCAATTGGCACTGCGCAAGGCAGCCGCTGTACGGGACAACATTGAGGCTGAGGCAATTATCATCGCTGCCGACACCTTAGTGTCCATAGATGGACAAGTTTTAAGCAAGCCCGCTGACGAGGCGGAAGCCTTCGCCATGCTAAAGGCCTTGCAAGGCCGAAAGCATACGGTTTACACAGGGGTTGCAATTATTAAAACCGGCGGCAAGGATGACGTAATTTGCAGCTTCGTTGACGCCGCCGATGTGTATTTTCGGCCCCTTTCTAGCGACGAAATTAAAGGCTATATCGCCACAGGCGAGCCTTTTGATAAAGCGGGAGCCTACGGCATACAAGGCCGCGGGGCCGTGTTGGTGTCGCGCATCGAAGGCGATTTTTACACGGTGATGGGCTTGCCCATGTCGCGCCTATGCGTAGAGATTGCAAATATAGGAGTAAACATCTGGCAATAAATTTTTACTAATGAAAGGGGATTTGCAATGACAAATAAATATCTCTCCAGAAAACTAAAAGAACTGCTGCCATTTTTCATATTGGCCTTTGGCATCATCGTCATGTACCGTGTTTCCGGCGAAATGGAGTTTTTCTTCAGTACCATACAGCGCGCATGGGAGATAGTGCTGCCATTTATCTATGGCTTTATTTTGGCGTACATCGTTAACATGCCAATGGGCGGCGTACAAAGGCTGCTGGCAAAGTCTAGCAACAAATTTATCCTCAAGAAGCAGAGGATGCTTAGCGTCATCATCGTCGCCATACTTTTTCTTGGCCTCATAGCCCTGGCCCTAAACTTTATCATACCCGCCATCGTTGACAGCGTTACGTTTTTCATAGCGCAAACCCCCACATATTGGGCAAACATTGTGTATTTTGTTGAAAGCTTCAATGAAATGGAGCTTTTCGGCTGGTATGTCAACGCCGAGACAATTTTTGTCTTCCTCGGAGATATGTTTGCGGATTTTAATTTGGAAGACCTAATACAACCCCTAACTGCCCTAATGGGCGTTGGCACTGCATTGTTTAATGGGGTTATCGCATTCATTTCAACAATTTATGTGCTAATTGAAAAAGACAAATTTAAGGCGTTTATGCACAAAACCCTCAAAGCATTTTCTACCGAGGGCTTTTACACCACAACAATGGTAATTGTCACAAGGCTAAACCACAACTTCAGGCAGTATATCCGCACCCAAACCATAGACGGCATCATCCTGGGTACCATGGCGACAATCTTTTTATGGATAATAGGCTCTCCTTTTGCCATAATACTTGGCATTATGCTTGGCATCGTAAACTATATCCCATATTTCGGCTCTATTTTCGGCACCCTTGTGGCCGTTATCGTGGTGGCCTTTACCCAAGGCATCGGAATGGGCGCCATAGCAGCCATAGCCCTGTTTATCATACAACAAATTGATGCCAACATCGTACAGCCCAGGTTAATGAGCGGCTCTTTCTCTCTCAGCCCGCTTTTGGTTATAATAAGCATCACCGTGGGCGGGGCCATGGCAGGCATAATGGGTATGCTTGTGGCCATCCCCATCGTCGCGGTGCTAAAAGACATTTTTGACAGCATTGTGGAATATTACGAAATTAGGAAAGCCGCAGCACAGTCCGAGCAAAATGACAGCTAAGTATCGCATAAATACTGAAATTTCGGGAAAAATAACGGCAAAATTATTTCTAGGAGATGATGACTTTTGGAAAATAAAAACAACATCGCATCTGCTTTGCCGTTGATGGCCATGAAGGAAATTCCCGAGGCCAGCAGCAATGCCGCCCATATTACCGGGCTTGTAAAAGACAGCGGCAAAATAACAGGATATCAGCTTTCAAGCGGCCAAACCCTTAGCAAAGACGATGCCGTAGCACTTGCCAGGCAAGGCGGCATAAAGGGTGTAGGCATCTCTGAAAGAGACGGCAACGAATATTTAAAATCCATACCCGATGGCACAGAAAATAATAATTTAAGCAATCTACCGTCTGTAACCCAAGAAAGTCTACAATAAATAAACGGCAATGGTGCATATCTTATAGCAATTTTACTTAAAAACAACGAGGCCGCGCGCGGATACAGACAGCATGTCGGCGCTAGCGCCGACGACCAAGTGTGTGTCCGCGCGCGAGCTGAGGCGATTTTTAAGTTAAATTGATATACATCGCACCATTGCCGTATTTATTTTCTATGCACTTGCGCCCACGCCGCGTCTTGACCTAAGCAGCAAATAAGTTGTCACAGCAACCCCAAAGGTGGCCGCGGCTGCTAGGGTGCCGTATTTTACATAGCGTTTGCGCGTCACCGCTGTTTCAGCGGCTATGTCGGCCATTTCCGCCTCTTCTATTATCGCATCGGCAATTTCTCCCATGCAAGCAAACAGCCTTCTGGCTTTGCCAAATTCATTCATATCGCAATCCCCTCTTTCTCCAAATGCACTTTAAGCTTTTTTCGCGTCCTAAACAAAATGGATTTTATTTTGCTTTCGCTCATTTTAAATCTTTCGCTGATGGCGCGGATGCTTTCCCCGTGGAAATATCGCAGGACAAAGGCTACCCTGGCGGTTTTGTCGATGTCATTTAGGAAGGTGTTTATGGCCTCGGTTACGAGGGCGGCTTCGTGCTCTTGTTCCGGCCCGCCTTGGGCGGGTATACATTCTTCCAGCTCGCTTAGCACCAAATTTGTTTCGCCGCCGCCGCGCTTTGCGGCACTTTTCGCTTCCCATTTGTTTATCGAAAGGTTTCGTACAATTTTCGCCAAAAACGCGCCAAGCATCGCGGGGCGGTTTGGCGGTATCGCTTCCCAGGCCTTCATCAAGGCATCATTAACACATTCTTCCGCGTCTTCATTGCTATGCAAGATATTTTTCGATGTTCTAAACAGGCGTTTGCCATATTTATTCCGCGTTTCGTCAATTGCAGATTCTTGACGGCCAAAAAACATATCCAATATCGCAGAATCTTCCACATTCACCACCCCTTTAATTATTATAACAGAAAAAGCGACAGTTTGGTCGCAAAATATATTTTTTATTATACGCAACCAAGCATATTTTCTTCCTGTCTATCTTTGTAACGACATTGATCATCGTACAACAAGGGGGATTTTATGTTTCAAATAATTTCTGATAGCAGCTGCGATTTTAGTAAATACGAGGCCAAGAGGCATGGCATAGGCATTGTGCCGTTTTACATTAGTTTTGACCAAGAAAACTACCTAAAAGAGGGCATAGACATAAGCAAGGAAGACTTTTTTAAACGCTTGGCTTCCGAAAAGGGCCTTTTCCCAAAGACGTCCCAGCCTAGTCCGCAAGATTATATAGACGCATACGAACCTTATCTGAAAGGCGGCAAGGATGTCCTTGTGCTTACCATCTCTTCCAAGCTTAGCGGCTCTTTTAACAGCGCGTCGCTGGCCATGGAGATGATGAAAGAAGAATATCCGGACAGGGAGATAATATTGGTAGATTCGCAAAACGCAACAATAGGCCAGGGCCTAATTTTAAGAGAGATAATTAAGATGCGGGATGCGGGATATTCGTTATCTAAAACGGCGCAGGTCGCAAAAGAAGTTTTGAAAACCACAAGGGTTTACTGTACACTGGACACCCTGGAATATCTAAAAAGAGGCGGCAGAGTAGGCCCCACAACTGCATTTGTCGGCGGTATCTTAAAACTAAACCCAATATTGCAGCTGGCAGATGGGAAGGTTTCGCAGCTAGATAATGTGCGCGGAAGAAAGAGAGCGCTTGCGTTAATAGAAGAAGCAATGGTGGATGCGCTGAAAGGCGAAACGGGAAATATAAGCCTAAGCATTGGGCACATATTTAGCGAAAAAGACGCCGCTGTCTTTAAGGCCAGCACAGAGGCAGCTTTAGAAACCAAAATAACTAATCCCATAACAGATATCGGTGTAACCATCGGCTCCCATGTAGGGCCGGGCGCGCTGGGCTTCGCATATTGCAGGAAGTATGACGCAATAAAAATTTAAGGGGGCGATAAAATGAATAATTGGTTTATAGTAGCGCAAATTTTGGGCGTGATAACTATAGGGTTTGAATTTGCATCGTATCAAATAAAAGACAAAACGAAGTATTTTCTTGTGACGGGCATAGGAAGCTTCTTTTGGATGGCGATGTTTGTTGCTATCGGCCTCGCAACAGGCATGAGCACACAAATTTCGCTGATAGTGGCCTCGTCATACAGCACCATCCGAAACCTTGTCTTCTTCAAGATTTTCTCAAAGGACACACCAAAAAGCAAAGAGGCAGGACTTATCTTTTTGCTGGTTATGATTGTGGTGGCGCTGGTTGCCGGCATATTGGCGATTGTAAATTCGCCGGAAGAGGTAAGATGGCTGCACACTTTGGGCATGGTGACTGCCCTTGGCTTTGTAATTGGCCAATATCTGCCGGGTGTCCATTACGTTCGCATTGCTGTTTTGTTTTACGCAGTGGTTGTGATGCTTACACAAACGCCTCTAAATATCCTGGAAGGTGACTTCCGCTGGAATATCATGGGCATCTTAATAGAATCCGCAAAAATCGTCTCCGTCATTGTATTTTACCTGCGACTTTCCACCCAGCCGAAAAAACCGCAGCTTCAATTTGCCAAGCCATAATGTAACATTGCACAAAGAGTGTGGTCATTCTACCCACACTCTTTGCACTTTTTCTGCTGATTACTGTCGATATTGCTATTGATTTGCCAGCAATATTTTGGTATACTGATTTTTGGGTATACTATAAATGTTGACATCAAAAGCGATGCGAAAGGAATTCGGGTATATTGAATATGGGGTCAGTATTTGAAAGCATAGTTTTAGTTGCGGGCGGCTTAGGGCTATTTTTGTTTGGCATGAAGATGATGTCAAGCGGGTTGCAGACAATAGCAGGAGACCGCCTGCAAAATATTTTGCAAAAGGCAACCTCAAATAGGTTTTTAGCTGTTATAGTGGGCATAGCCGCAACAATTGCCCTCAACAGTTCTACCGCTTCAACCGTCATGACGGTTAGCTTTGTAAATTCGGGATTAATGAACTTAACACAGGCCATCGGCATTATCATGGGCGCAAACCTGGGCACAACCCTTAGCGCGCAGTTAGTTGCCTTTAGAATTGACGCTTACGCCCCGATATTTATTTTCGTAGGCATCATATTGCATGTGTTTTTCAAAAAGAAGCGCGTCAAGGATATCGGATTTGTTATTTTAGGTTTTGGCATCTTGTTCTTTGGTATTACGACGATGGGCGGCCCTCTTAGAGGCCTTGGCAATCTGCCTGCATTTAACGAAATGCTGGTGGCTTTCCAAAACCCATTTTTGGCGTTGTTGGCGGGTTTTGCTTTTACCGCCGCCGTCCAAAGCTCTACGGCTGCAACGGGCATTTTGGTTGCTATGTACATAAGCGGCGTGCCCATTCCCTTTGAAACAGGCGCGTTTATCATATTGGGCACAAATATCGGCACCAGCATAACGACGCTGATAGCATCCATACCCGCAAACCGCGCCAGCAAGCGAGCGGCACTTTTCCATATTACATTTGACATCATAGGCAGCACCGTGTTTGGTACGTTAATATTTATCTTCCCTGGCATTTTGGGTTGGTTTCAGGCTGCTTGGGCAGAACCCGCAAGGCAAATTGCGATGTTCCACACCTTATATAATTCTGCTACGCTGTTGCTGCTTTTGCCCTTTGCCAGCTACCTTGCCAAGTTGATGGAAAGGGTTATCCCTATTGTACAAGCAGAGATAACTGATGCCACCTACGAAAAAAAGCTGCTCTATCTTGATACCAAGCTGTTAAAGACACCATCCATCGCAGTTTTTAATGCCCATCGCGAGTTATGCCGCATGGGAAAAATTGCTAATGATAACTTGGCACTATCATTAGAATCTTTTTTTGAAAAAGATACGGAAAAGGCAAATAAAGCCTTTGATAACGAAGCCATCGTAAATTATCTATACCAGGAAATAGCCTCGAAGCTAGTTTGGGTGAATAATATGACTCTTTCAAATGCTGATGCCGAAAAAATTGGTAAGATGTTTAGGCTTTTGTCCGACATAGAAAGAATTGGCGATCATGCGGAAAATATCGCCGAATACACCATAGCGGCCAAAGAAAATGATTTGAATTTTTCTGACGCGGCTATTAGTGAGCTAAAAATATTGGGCGAAACAACCGTAAAACTTGCCAACGAGGCTTTATACGCCTTCGAGCATCAGGATGCTTCTAAGTTGGCACAAGTAAAAGCACTTGAAGAGGAAGTAGACAGACTTACAAAAGAATTTGCCGAAAGCCACATAGACAGGCTGAAAACAGAGGATTGCGATCCAAAAAGCGGCGTTGTTTTTACCGATATGATTATCGACTTAGAAAGGTGCGGCGACCACGCAAACAATATCGCATTTTCCATATTGCCTGATGCGCCGATTAAATTTGCAAAAAATTAGGCATAGTAAAGAATCTTTAAACCACGGAATACACAGAAGGACACGGAAGAATGTATAAGAAAAAGGTTTTTCCGTGTCCTTCCGTGTTTTCCGTGGTTTAAAGATCTTTAATTAAAGCGACTCTTTTCATCAGAAGTGGTCGTTTTTTATTTGCTAAGCATATCAACACCACACCCATGTGGCATGTCCTTGCCCCGACAATAAAGGTTCAGAAGAGGTGAACTAGCAGTCGACAAAAAACAAATATGCTCAAAAGGTGGTCTTAGCAAGTTGACAACCTTAGAACCTGTTTACTATCTCGCTTTCGTTATATTTTCGAGCGTTTTTTCACAGGGCAAGGCACGCGCGACGACGCATATAACGGAACTATATGTTAGGAGCGCGCAACGCGGCCATGGGGGAAAATAAGCCGAAAATATGACGGAATGGAGATAGTAAACATGTTCTTAGGATGTTTGAAATATGGGTTGTAAATTTCACTATAAACAAAGGTCACATACTGGCTACACAGTTCGCACAAGAACATTTTAGAATAACTTTCTATTCCATACTTATATGTGCGTGCAACAATGGAAGCATTAGTTGGCTGCCAACCATGCCCCTTGCTCCAAATACTTATCCGCGTAA
>WQVI01000047.1 GCA_009781625.1 Defluviitaleaceae bacterium
CTATAAGAAAATGCAGATTTGTGAGGCGATTTTTCGCCAATCAAGGAAGTGATGACGTGGCGTGCCCAAAGGCACGCGAGGAAGAGCTGACGCAGAGTGGCGGAAATATCGACCGCAAATGTGTGTTTTCGTTAGTGGGAACAGGCCCTGGACTTGGAGGGATGGTATGTTGAAAATTATCGTCCACGGCTTGGGCCGTTTGGGCCAAACCGTTTGTAAAATAGCTGCCGAAAGCAGCGAATATAAAATTGTCGCAGGTATTGACAGCGCGCCAAAAGCGCATTTTGGCTTTCCTGTATATGCTAGTTTATCCGAATGTGTCCAAGATGCCGATGTTGTGGTGGATTGCTCTGTAGCTTCCGCCGTAAGCAACCTAGTTTCTTGCGCATACGCCAAAAAAATACCCGTTGTTATTTGCACCACTGCCCTTGATGATGAAATTCATCAAGCAATCCGTAATGCCTCGGCCCATATACCAATCTTTTTGTCCGCCAACATGGCCCTTGGCGTAAATTTAATGTCCAAAATATCCCAAATAGCCGCCAAAGTGCTTTCTGAGGCGGGTTTTGACATAGAAATTATCGAAAAGCATCACAATGGGAAAATTGATGCACCAAGCGGCACAGCCAACATGCTGGCCAATGAAATTGTGCGCACCCTAGGCGGTGGAGATTTGGTGCATGACCGCTCCGGCCGCAGGCACAAACGGCAGCAAGGTGAAATTGGTATGCATTCCATACGCGGCGGCTCTATCCCAGGCGAGCACACCATCCTCTTTGCCGGCGAGGGAGAAACCCTGGAAATTAAGCACACGGCCCTATCCGGTGAAGTTTTTGCCCGCGGCGTGCTTCGTGCGGCCAAGTTTGTGGCGACAAAACCCGCGGGACTATATGGAATGGATGACCTATTAAAATGACAGAACACCCACAAACCAATGCCCGCAAAATATTGGCGCAGCACGGCCTGCACCCCAACAAGAAGCTGGGCCAAAACTTTTTGACAGATGCCCATGTGCTTGAAAAAATTGTGGCCGCCGCCGATATCACATCTGACGATTTGGTGATAGAGGTAGGCCCCGGCCTTGGCGTGCTTACAACAGAGCTTGCCCGCGTCGCAAGCAAGGTTACTGCCATAGAAATTGACACAAACCTTGCGGCAATTTTGCGCGAAACCACCCCATCAAATGTTGAAATTATAAATAAAGATATTTTAAAAACCGATTTGGGCGATATTATCGCCCAGTCGGGTTTTTTGCGCGCGAAGATGGTGGCAAATCTGCCATATTACATCACCACACCCATAATTTTTTCCGTGCTGGAAAATGCCCTTCCCATCAACACCCTTGTAGTGATGGTGCAAAAAGAAGTTGCCGATAGGATGCTGGCATCGCCATCCACCAAGGCCTATGGGCTTTTAACCCTCTCCGTTGCATATTACGGCAAGGTGTCGCTGGTGGCCAATGTGCCGCCAAATTGCTTCTTCCCGCGGCCTGATGTGCATTCGGCGGTGGTTAAAATAGATGTCGCGCCGCACAATAACATAAATCGCGGCATTTTCTTCCCCATCATCAAAGCCGCCTTTGCAAACCGCCGAAAAACCCTGCAAAATTGCCTTGCAGCGTCAGCTGATTTAAACTTAACCAAAGACGCCGCCGCAAAGCTTCTGTTTGATGCCAGCTTGCCGGAAAGCATCCGCGGCGAGGCATTGTCTTTTGAAGATTTTGCTCGGTTGGCCACTGCCTATGAAAAATAAGGCTTGAAATATTATGTCACCTGTGATATAATGCTTATTTGTTAGCTATTCCTTGCTCTTCACAATGATGAAGGGCCAAAAGTCCAGAAGGAGGTGCGTTTTTAATGCACAAATATGAAATGGGGATAATTTTGCATCCTCAGTTAGAAGAAGAGGCCTTAAAGGCCGAGCAAGACGTTATTTTAGAGCTTATTGGCCGTTTTGGCGGCGTAATTGAGAAGACGGATGTTTGGGGCAGGCGCAAGCTGGCCTATGAAATCCAAAAATTAACAGAGGGTCATTATACGTTTTATTATATAGACGGCCCGCCTACCATGCCCAGAGAAATTGAGGACCGCCTGCGCATACGCGAAAATGTGCTTCGTTACATGGTTATCCGCAGGGACGACCTTGAATAAAACAAGGGGGTTTTGCTATGAATAAAGTCATTTTAATGGGACGTTTAACCCGTGACCCCGAAGTTAGATATTCTAACGCAGCAGAGCCTTTGGCCATCGTGCGCTACACCCTAGCTGTAGACCGCCGCGTAAGCCGCGAAAGACGCGATTCTGGAGAGCAAACGGCAGATTTTATAAACTGCACCGCCTTCGGCAGAGCTGCCGAATTTGTCGAAAGATATTTCCGTAAGGGTCAGCTTGTTAGCGTTGTGGGCCGTATGCAAGTGCGTAGCTATGATGACAACACAGGCCAACGCCGCTGGGCCACAGAAGTTATAACTGACGAGCATTTCTTTGCCGAAAGCCGCGCTTCCTTCGAATCCAGAGGCCAAGGCGGCGGACAAAACCCAAATTACAACAACAACTACGGCGATAACAACTTTATGCCGCCGGACCAAGGCAATTACGCGCCGCCCCAACAGCAAAAGCCCGCGGGTGACAGCTTCTTCGAAGTTGACACAGGGCCAAGCTTGGATGATGACGATTTGCCATTTTAATATTACAGCATAATCTAGGAGGAAACATATATGATGCAACAAAGAAGACGCGGCCGCAGGAAAAAGAAAGTTTGCGTGTTTACCGTTGAAAAAATCAAGTACATTGACTATAAAGACACCCCGCGCCTAAGAAAATTCATCTCTGAAAGAGGCAAAATTTTGCCAAGAAGAATTTCCGGCAACTGCGCAAAAGCCCAAAGAATGCTTACCGTGGCCATAAAAAGGTCACGCCATATGGCGCTTTTGCCCTACACACAAGATTAACCACAAAACACCAACCCCCGCAAGCCTATACGGTTTGCGGGGGTTTTATTTATTGCAATTAGCTAGATTTTGGTATATAATGCAGCTAAGGAAGAACTGTATGTTGCATAGGGGGTGCTGAAGATTATGAACGATTTTGAATTGCAGATAAGCCCTGTTACGGATTACAAGGCACCGGAGATTCCGATGTTTGGTGACAATAATTCGGATATATTAAAAAAGCTGCCGTCAAGATGGCAGAAAAATGCAAAAGTTATTGCCAGCTTGGGGCTTGTAGGGATATTTGCTTTGTCGGGCTGTGATGGCAGGGACAATATCAATTGGCGGCAAAACAATATCGAGTATAACCTTGGATATGCACAGGGTATTTATAACGGATATAGCGAATCGGAGTTGCTTGTTCGTCTTCATACAGGCGGTGGCGGTGGTTCTGGGTATATTGTACACCTGACTGAACAGGAAGCGTTTGGCATTATTCGCGCCCGCCTAGGGACGGCGGGGCTGGTTTTCGGTTCTATCCCGCCGGGATATACTGTGCGAGAACGAGGGCTTGATTTGTATGATGCACGCAAAGGTGTCGGTATTACGTTTGTCGGCTGGGTTGGAGAGAATCGAGCATGGAGAATGAATGAGCGTGAGATTGCATGGCGATTTAGTGAAGATTTTGAGGAGAGAACAAACAATATTATTGTGGGCGCGTTTTATGACGGAGGGCGAGGTCTTGGCTGGGGCCAGGGGCCGACGCCTTCGCTTGCAGAGGCGGAAGCGGAACGTTCGGCTCTTAACAGGCAACTTATTAATCAAGCAGATGTCTTCATTGCGCGCTTGCAGTCTGAAGGTATATTGGAGCCTTTTCCGGATGTTCGCATTACCATAGACGGAAGAGCGTTTCATTCTGGCGCAATTCCCATAATTGTAAATAATCATAAAATGGTGCCGGCAGTTGAGTTTTTTGAGATGCTGGGAATGGAAATTGTTAGGCAGGAAAACAGAAGCGAGCGGGGCGGCTTCGACATCACTGCCAGAAAAGACAATGTTATGATATGGGCTACTGTCCGGCCAAGATGGACTTCTCTGGAAATTGCCGGTGGACGGGATGATTTTGATAGATGGGCAGATTCTGATATTCCTGTCTTTGTGCTTAACGACGAAATGCTTGTCCCCCTTCGCTATGTCGCAGAAGCAATTGGCGCAGATGTCGAATGGGACGAGGAAACAAGGACATTTACCGTAACCACACCTTAGATATTGCAACTGTCTACGATTTGGTATATAATGCAGCTAAGGAAAAACTGTATGTTGCATAGGGGGTGTTAAAGATTATGAACGATTTTGATTTGCAAATAAGCCCTGTTACGGATTACAAGGCACCGGAAATCCCGATGTTTGGTGACAATAATTCGGATATATTAAAAAAGCTGCCGTCAAGATGGCAGAAAAATGCAAAAGTTATTGCCAGCTTGGGGCTTGCAGGGCTATTTGCTCTGTCGGGCTGTGGCGACACAAACAATATTGATTGGCGGCAGAGCAATATCGAGCATAGTCTTGGGTATTCACAAGGCGGATATAGCGAATATAGTGGACGGAGCAATATCGAGCATAACCTTGGGTATGAGCAGGGCGGATATAGTAGCTATAGCGAATCGGAGTTGCTTGTTCGTATTCATACGGGCGGCGGTGGCGGTTCTGGATACATTGTGCATCTGACTGAGCAAGAAGCCTTTGGCATTATTCGCGCGCGCTTGGAAGCGGCGGGATTAAATTTCGATTCAGAACTGCCGGATTATATCGTAAACTTGTCGCCGGATCATTTTGTTGATGATTTGCAATATGAGCATGGGCTTGATTTGTTTGACGCATACAAAGGTGTTGGCGTAGCGTTTGTTGGCTGGGTCGGAACCAATCGGTCGTTTAGAGCTGATGAGAGTGAGATTGCAAGATGGATTGGCGAGGCCTTTTCAGAGGCACATAATGATATTATTGTGGGCGCGTTTTATGATGCAGGGCGACATCTTGGCCTTGGTCCCGATTGGGGCGGACAGACGCCTTCCCAGGCAGAGGCGGAAGCAGAGCGTCCGATGCTTAACAAACAGCTGCTTAACCAAGCGGACATTTTCATTGCGCGCTTGCAATCCGAAGGGGTGTTAGAGCCTTTTGCGGATGTTGGTATCACTATAGATGGGATGGCGTTTAATTACGGCGCAACTCCTGTAATTGTCAACAACCACAAAATGGTACCGGCAGTTGAGTTTTTTGAGATGCTGGGAATGGAAGTTGAGGAAGAAACTAGTGATAGCCTGTGGAGCAGACATACTGTGACTGCGACAAAAGATGGTGTTAGGATATGGATTTCTAGTTGGCCAGACTGGACTTCCTTGGAGATTAACGGTGAATGGGCGGACCGTGATATCCCTAGGTTTATGCTTAACGATAGGATGATGGTTCCCCTTCGCTATGTTGCGGAAGCAATTGGCGCAGATGTCGAATGGGACGAGGAAGCGCGGATGTTTACTGTAACTACACCTTAGGAGCTGATAATAATGCAATTGACGCTGCATCTTACCAACCAATGCAATTTAAATTGCAAATACTGCTTTGTAGAGCATGGGCCCGAGCGCATGTCTCGCGAGGTTGCTTTTGCGGCGATAAAACTTGGCATGGAAAACAAGGATACATCGGGTATGCTTTTTTATGGCGGCGAGCCTTTGCTGGAACGAGAGCTTATTTATGATGTGGTTGACTACACAAAATCTATCAGAAAAAAGACGGGGCATACGTTTTATTATAAAATGACAACAAACGGCACGCTTTTGGATGAAGAATTTTTGAAGTTTTCCGATGATGTCAATTTAACAATTGGGTTTTCATGTGATGGGCCCGCGCAAGACGATTGCCGTAAATTTCATGACGGAGCAAATTCCCTTTCTGTTCTTGAAGAAAAAATGCCGCTTTTGCTAAAGCATCAGCCCTATGCCGTTGGCATGGGCGTTGTTGACCCGACAACTGCCCACAAAACAGAAGAAATCGTTAAATATTTATTTGACAAAGGGTTTAGATATATCCACATAGGCGTTAATTACAGCAAAGACGCACCATGGACGCGCGCGAGGCTGCAAGCCCTTGAAAACGAATATAAAAAAATTGCAGACTTGTATATCAATTGGGCAAGGGCCGAGGAAAAGTTTTATTTTTCGCCTTTTGACATGAAAATTTTATCCCATCTGAAAGGCGAGGCATACAACGTAGACAGAGGGCGCATGAACATGAACCAGCCGTCTGTTGCCCCTGATGGCAAGATTTATTCACTGTCAAAACATCTAAATAATCCTGTTTTCCAAATTGGTGACGTTTTTTCCGGGATTGATACAGAAAAACATAAAGGGATATTTCAAAGAGGGGCACTTCCTGCCGAAGCTTGCCAAAAATGTGCTATTAAATCGCGCTGCAATTATGCCTATGACAATTTGGGCAATGAAGGCGATAAAATTATTGACGATGTAACGGCTGTGCAATGTATGCACGAGCAAATGATTACGCCCATTGCCGACTATGTCGCCGAAACACTTTATAAAGAGCAAAACGCACTGTTTATACATAGACATTATAACAATTTGTATCCGTTTATGTCCCTTATGGAAGACACCAAATTGCAGTAAATCAAAACAAAAACCGACAAACATTTGTTTGCCGGTTGGAAAGGTCTTATTGGCCTTTACAAGTAAAATTAGTCCATTCTTATATAGCTAAACTGCATATTGGCCGCCTGTCTGCTGGTTATTGTAAGCACATCGTTGTTTATAACAAAAGTCCAGCTTTCTTCCATTATGGCTGTTTCCATTAGCAAATGGTCATTGCCTTCTACGCGCCAATGAAACGACTCTGTTATAGGTGTGCCGCCGCGGGTACCTTCACCGTTAGCATTGAAAACATATACATACCCATCAGACTGGTCCCATACCCATGAGCCTATCAGCGGATGCCCTTCCGGCGCAGGCGTTGGGTCTCCCGAAGGCCCGCCACAGGCTGTTAATGCACCAAGCATCAAAACCAAAGTAAGTACCAAAGACAACATTGCAATTCTTTTCATAAATCTTTCCCCTCCAGTTTTTTGTAGCCATTAAACTTGAAAATTCACACAACAAAACTTGTCTTTTTGCACCAAGGACTTCGTCAGCTTCTCCTCGCGTGCCCTTAGGCACGCCGCGTCGTCGCTTCCTTGCCTTGATGCAAAAATTCTGCGTTTTCTTGCGCGCCTTTTCAAGTTTAATGACTATATTTTTACACAACTTGGATATCATACCATAAATGAACTGCAAAGTCAAATCCAGATATTAAAAAATTTTCAATAAAAAACCGACAAGCATTTGTTTGCCGGCTTTGATGTTTTTATTTTTCTTCTACAAATTCATCTTCATTGGGGTAGAAGTATAGGGCATCGTCGTCATCATCGTCTAAATTCCATTCGTCGTCCAAAAGGTCTTGGTCTCTGTTAACAAGCTTCACGATGGCAATAATTGTGAAGACAAGGGCGGCCACAGCAAGCAAAATGACAAGGGCGGCAATTATCGGGTGGTCGGCACAGCTTTTTTTGGCTTTGGTTATATAGCCGTTGCTTGGTACATACGACAGATATTTCTTCATAAAAACACCTCTTCTTTCAATATTCTTTTCTTATGTTTACCTATGTTTTACCTCGTTTTGCTGCGATAAGTTTGGTTTAGCTTTGGCCTAGTGCGTATTTGGTCATATTCCTCATAGGCCTTTAGCACAATTTGCTTTTCATCATGAAATTTAAGCAGATGATATGCTTCGTGCTTTTTATAAAAGCCGGCATCCGCAAAAAATTCTTCTTGCTGGGGCTTGCAATGGAAGGATTCTGAAGACATTAGGTACCAATGCACCGTCTTGTTTACAATATCCTCATTGCCTCTAAAGGTATATTGTGTTTTGCCTAAATATTTCAAAATTTTGGCAAAAGCCTTGGTTTCTTCACGCACCTCTCTAAGTGCCGCCTGCCGAAAGCTTTCTTTTGCTTCCACAGTGCCCTTGGGCAACACCCAGCCAATATACTTTCCGTTTTGGTTTTTATACAAAAGGAGAACCTTCCCTTTGTGTATCACAACACCCCCACAGCTAGTAGTCTCTATCATATTATTTCAATCCTTTGCTATTAGACTGCGTTTACATATTCAGTTCTTTTAAGTATAACCCTAATTTGAAAATTTTTCAAGTTAAAATTTTTTTACATTACTTAAAAGGAGATGCTGCCAGATGCATCTTGATTTTTTTCATGCCATTGCGCCACGCAATAAGCAAAAACGGTATGAAAACCACAAGATAATAAGTGTAGCCGGAAAGCAGTATGGTATTGTAAATACCGTGTACAGCCCACGGCACAAAAAATGCCATAAAAATGTGGCGGCCTTTGTTTTGCGGCTCAAATTTCGCCATGGCAAAATAGTATCCCATCATTATGCCAAAAAGCCCATGGGCCGGCACAGATATGATGGCCCGCATAAGGGCTGTGGATAGCCCGCCAAGCTGCGGATTAAACACATAAAGCACATTTTCAACGCCGGCAAACCCCAGAGATATAAAAACAGCATAAACTATGCCATCCACCTTCTCATTAAAATTTCGGCTATACCATACCAAAAAATACAGTGCTATAAATTTAAAGCCCTCTTCCACCAAAGACGCTATGGCAAAAGACGTAAAAACAGCCTCGCCAAGCTGGCCGGTGATGGGCATAAAACGCGCCACAAAGCCTTGCCCCTGCATTATGGGAAAGGTTATGATAATACCTATAACAACGCCCGTGGCCAACAGCCGCCATGGCTCTTTTTCATATTTGTCTCGGATATACATGTAAAACAAGCATACCAACGTAGGCGCAACAGCCAAAACCCCTAATTTTTCCATAATCAATTCACACTCCATTTAGAATAGTGTGGATTAATTACGTGTTTTTATGCTTTATGTGAAATGTCGGGTCTAAAGTTTCGGCCAAAACCGGGCCGAAACCGAGGCCCAACTAAAAGTAATGGCTACAAGCCAAACCCGAGTTTAGTCGGAATCTTTAGTCGACTTTAGTCGACATCTCCTTCCCAGCCAAAAAATACCCCAGCACCAGCCCTGCCACCAGCCCACCAATATGCGCCGCATTGCCCACATTAGGCATATCAGGCAGCTGGTTTTCAGCAAAGCCCATCAAAATTCCCAGCACAATCATTATCCCCAAAACCCAAGCCCTAAAATTTTCTACATTCTTTTTACGCAGCTTTGCAAAAGCAAACAGTGCCCCCATCAGCCCATATCCGGCCCCTGAAGCTCCAGCACCCAGCGCAAATTCGCTGGCCAGCACCATAGCCAAGTTACCTGCAACGCCGCTCACCACATAAATAATCAAAAACTTAACATGCCCAAAATATTTCTCTGCCCTAATACCAAAAAGTATCATGGCCATGGTGTTAGCCATCAAATGCATCAGGCCAATATGCAGAAAAATCGGCGTAATAAGGCGGTGGTATTCGCCTAAGGTGAAAACAAGATGATGCGACACAGCCCCATATCTTATCAGCGTGGCTATGTTAGTAGACCCACCATCAAGCTCCATCAGCACAAACAGCAGCACATTTACAGCCATCAAGATATAGCACAATATGGGATATTTTGCAACAGGTGTAGCATATCTCGAGGTTGGCATCTCATTTTCCAGCCCGATGCTCCCTTGCCTCGGCTTTAACGCCGTTTCTATCTTAGCCAGCGCACCATCCATATTATCCGTCTGCTTGGTGTTACGAATTATCTGCGAGGCCACCGTATCAACGCCATAATAAATATCATATTTCGGCATGAAAGCAAATTCGCCCTGCTCGTCAATCAATTTCCTAATTTCGCTGATATCACCGGACAAATCACCCGCAAAGATGTTAATTATCACGGTGTGGCGCATGTTAAGCCGCGCAGATATAACGTCAATCCTTTGGTCTATAAGCTCTTTAAGCCCTGAAAAGCCCATCATCCCCGAAGCGGGATGCGCCTCATAAACCACATAAAAATACGCCACAGCACCGGACAGCTTCCCCCAAAGAGACACTTTCCTGCGCCAAAACTCATAGGCGGGTAGCTCTATTTTCTCGCAACCCGCCTCAAACATGATATTTGCAAAATTTCTTTCAAAATCTGCATACATTTTTCTATTTTCCTTTGTACGATATCTTTACAAAATAAATGTCAGGCCATATAGCATTATCACGCCGGGTATGCCTAAAATAGCCGCAACAGCCATTGTAAGGGCGTTTATGCCAACAGCCAGCCCAAAGCCGCCCATCGTAAGGTTTATAACAAACACAGCCGCTATGCCCAAAACCCCATGTACCCCGAAAATAGCAACACGCCGCATTTTGTTGTTAATCACCAAAATGCCCAACACCACCAAAACACCTATCGCCGCCCAAATTACCAGCTGCCCATCCGCATTTTGAAAAAATTCCATCTCAAACACGCTCCCCTACGCACTAAACACCCTGCTAACAATGCCCTTATCCTTGCATTGCTGCAAATAAAACTTATACCGCATGTTTACGGCATTCATCTCATATATAAAGCTGTCAATTAGGGTGGGGTCTGTGACAGAATCCAGCGAGCTGTATATCACATCCAGCTCTTTTTTAAGCTGCTCCAGCGTTGCCAAAATAATCATGTCTTCGCCGCTAAGCTGCTCTTTTTTCTTGCCAAAGGGCCGCCGCCTTTCCTTTGGCTTTGGCTTTTCTATCAAAACATAGTTGTAAGCTTGTACGTTCATTTCTCCCTCCTATAAAGCAGTATGTCATACATACAATATAGTCAGGATTTTCCAATTGTATTCCAATTTTCCAATTTTTTCTAAGGACTAGAACGCGGACTCTTTTTGAAATTAAACTTGCTTTCTTCGCCCTTAACAAGCCGCACGATGTTTGCCCTATGGGTGAAAAATGCCAAGGCGGCAATTATCCACGCGATGATGATAATGGGCATTTCGTTAAAAAAGATGGTGGTTACAATGCCAAATGTAAGAAGGCCCACCAAAGATGCCAGAGACATATATCTTACAACAATAAGCACAACAAGCGCGATGCCAAAGGCGATGGCCAAAATTCGCAAATCAAACATCAAAGCCACGCCAATTGAGGATGCAATGCCTTTGCCACCGCGAAACTTGAGATAAAAAGGGAAGTTGTGCCCCAAGACGACACCAAGGCCCGTCAGCAAGCCCGGCAGATATTCTATGCCTTCCATGCCGTAAATACGCCCATGGAAAACAAAATTAGCCAGCATCACAGCCGCCACGGCCTTTGCCATGTCCATCACCAGCACCACAGCGCCGGCCTTAAACCCCATAACCCGCGTAACATTGGTCATGCCGGCGTTGCCGCTTCCGTGGTCTCTAATATCAATTTTGCCAAAAAGCCTGCCCACAATATAAGCAGATTGCAAGCAACCCACGATATAACCTATCAAAACAAACAATATCTCAAGCAGCATATTTCCTCCTAAAAAAGGGTCACTTCTTCATCTCATTGACAAATTGGTCAATTGCGGTATCATCAATCTTCTCTATATACACGCTTTGTTTCATAACGGTTTTGATGACAAAACGCTCGAAAACATTGGCCTTTTTGGGGTCAAAAATACCGCCCAAAAATCCCCTTGTCTTTACCTTATCTAACAGATTTTTAGGAAAGTTGGTTGCAAAATAATTATTACCTTCTTCTGCAAGGCCTGATAAAAACAGTCCACATGCCTTTTTGCCCAGCGCGGCGGCATTTTTTGCGGCAAAGGCCTTGGCCTCTTTGCGTATAGAGCCCGCGTAAAGCGAACTGCCTATGATAATACAGTCAAAGTCCGCAAGGGGCGGGATGTCGCCCTGCTTCAAGTCGCACAAAGTCGCATCGCCCATCTTTTTCTCGATGCGGCCAGCTATTTCCTTGGTCGCGCCATGTTTTGAAGCATACAGTATCAATGTTTTCATGTTTTGTTCCTCACAATAAAATGTATTGGCGTGCCCTTAAAGCCAAAGTTTTGCCGTATTTGGTTTTCGATATAACGCTTGTAGGAAAAATGCAGAAGCTCCGAATTATTAACGAACAATATGAATGTCGGGGGTTTTATGGACACCTGCGTGATATAATATATTTTCAGCGCAACGCCCTTTACGGCCGGCGGCTGGTTTATGGCCATGGCCTCTATCAACACCTCGTTTAAGATGCCCGTCTGCACGCGCATGGCGGCATTTTGCGCGGCCACCTGCACCTCATCAAACAAATTGGTAATGCGCTGCCCCGTAACCGCCGATGTAAATAGCTTTGACGCATATGGCATATATTTAAGCTCAAAATCTATTTTTTCTTCATATTTTTTCATGGTTTTATGGTCTTTTTCCACCGCATCCCATTTGTTTACAACGATAATGCCCGCTTTGCCCTTTTCATGGGCAATGCCTGCAATTTTCGTGTCTTGGTCCGTTATGCCATCCTCGGCGGATATCACCAGCACAGCCACATCGCAACGGTCCACCGCAGAAACAGCCCGCACAAGGCTGTATTTCTCAATATTCTCCGTTATCTTGCTTTTGCGGCGTATCCCCGCCGTGTCTATAAACATATATTTTTGCCCGTCTTTTTCAAAATAGGTGTTAACAGCATCGCGGGTAGTGCCAGGGATGTTTGAAACTATCAGCCGCTCTTCACCCAAAATGCGATTGATGATAGAAGACTTGCCCACATTGGGCTTGCCCACAATAGCAACCTTGATAATTTCCTCTTCAACCTCATCTTCATAAGGCGCAGGAAAATGCCCGCAAATAATGTCCAGCATATCGCCCAAACCCAGCATATTTGCAGCGGAAACGGGCACAGGCGTGCCAAGGCCAAGCGAATAAAATTCGTAAAGCAAATCTTCCTGCTTTATGTCATCCAGCTTGTTAACCACCAGCACAATGGGCTTGCCGCTTTTGCGCAGGATGTCCGCCGCGTCAATATCCCCTTCCACAATGCCCACCTTGCCATCCACCACAAAAACCACCACATCAGCGGTTTCAATAGCCAGCGTGGCTTGATGCAAAATTTGCTGGGGGATGTATTCGTCACTGCTGGCATCCAAGCCGCCAGTATCTACCAAAGTAAATTTATGGTTAAGCCACGAGGCCTCGGCATACAGCCTGTCCCGCGTCACACCCGGCGTGTCTTCCACAATGGATAAACGCGAGCCTACTATACGGTTAAATAACGTAGATTTGCCCACATTTGGGCGGCCTACTACTGCTACAATTGGTTGCATGGTTATGTCCTTTCTTCACGGGCGGCATAGTACCACCCCTATTAAAATGTTCTATTGCTTGGGCCTTGTGTTGTGTCATAATTCAACTATGTATCGAAATTACCCAGCCACTTGTAGGGGCGGCTTATAGCCGCCCGTTTATCCTACAGACGTACCACCTATTCAATGTATTATATCACTGCATATGCGGGCGGCTACAAGCCGCCCCTACGACATATGTACTACACGGCGCACTGTAAAGCAAAACCTCAATACTAATGTAGGGGCGGCTTACAGCC
>WQVI01000048.1 GCA_009781625.1 Defluviitaleaceae bacterium
AAGCTGGATTGCTTCGGCCTTGGGCTGTACTGGCTTTTTAACTGTCATTGGCCTCGCAATGACGATTGGACGTTGCGTTGCTACCGGATGTCCACGGCAGTTAAATCGTCATTGCGAGGCCAAAGGTGGTTGAATTATGGCATAGTTAAAGGCCGAAGCAATCCAGCCAATGTCAATATCAAAATTTATACAGCTGTTTCGTTACATGTCTACTGTGAGATCATATGTAAAATATTCCCTTGCATTTTTTAATCGCCCCAGAATCAAAATATTCTTACAATATTTGAATTTTAGGAGGGCATTATGAAAAATAAATTAGCAAAGGCAGGCCTGTGTGTACTTGTGGCGGGTATGCTGTTTACAAGTTCTGTATACGCAGCCGAGATTGGTAGCGAACATAGCGATATTTCGACAACTTCCAGTGCGTTTTGGAGAAAGAAAGATAAGGAAGCTGCGCCGGATACGGAAAACCCCGAAGCCAGCCCGCTTCCAAGCCCGGATGCAAACAGCGCGCCTACGGTAGCACCGAAGGACGCCCCAAAAGAGGCACCGAAAGAAAATCCTTCTAAGGAATCTTCTGAGGTAACGCCTAAGGAAGAGGTGCCTAAGGAAGAGGTGCCTAAGGAGACAAGCCTTGTAGGCCAATACAGCCCGGGGGATGCTCCGAAACATAGCCCAAATCCAAACAGTGGCCAAACAAATCATAATCATCACAATCATGACACAAACAATGCTGAAAAGAAGCATAACTGCTACATGTCAGACGTTTCAGAGGAAATTCAAAAAGTTTTGGCTAAGAAGCCCGGCATCAAGCTGGATGCCGATGCATACATCGTGCAACACGATGACGCTTTATGGCTTGTGATGGGTAATATACGCGCAAAGCTGGATATTCTTATCTATGTAGACCAAAAAACTATGGCGGAAGCCGAGTTTGATGACGGAAATGCAATTCCACTATATAAATAACAAGGGAAGGCTGTGGAGTGTCCACGGCCTTTTCTGGTAGGAGGCTTTATGCAGAACATATACACGGATTTAGCTTTGGAAATGGCTGAACAACTGCAAGATAGCAGCGGTAGTGGCATCGAGGGTGTGGAAATTGATGTAGAAGATATGGGCGATATTAAAGTAACCACTGTGCGTGTTGTAAACGAGACAGGGGCCTCTGCTATGGGTAAGGCCATGGGTAATTATATCACAATAGAGTCGCCTGAAATCAAGGTAAACAATGTTACCGTACATGAGGAAATTATTTGCATTTTAACCCAAAGGCTGGCAGAGCTTGCCAAAAATAAGGCCGGCACGACGTTGGTTATCGGCCTTGGCAACCGCAATGTTACGCCGGATGCCCTTGGGCCTTCGGTTATTTCCAAGGTTTTGGTTACGCGCCATATAATGGACAATTTGCCCCGTGAGCTTGAAGGCGGTTTGCGGTCGTTGTGTGCCCTTGCGCCGGGTGTTATGGGCATGACAGGCATAGAAACCGCTGAGGTGGTGCGCGGCCTTGTGGACCATGTGAAGCCAACCCTCATCATCGCCATTGATGCGCTGGCGGCGCGGAGAATAGACCGCATCAACCAAACGATACAGCTAACTGATACGGGCATTTCGCCGGGGGCGGGCATCGGCAACAAGCGCATGGCCTTAAACGAGGAAAATTTGGGTGTGCCTGTGGTGGCTATCGGCGTTCCAACCGTCGTTGACGCCGCCACATTTGTTAATGATGTAATGGACTTGTTTTTGTCAGAAATGTCAGCAAGCACGCCGGAAGGACTGAAAGATGGGGCGGATTTTTTTAAGATGCTAAAGCAGCTTGAGGAAGATGATAAATACGCAATAATACGTAATACTTTGAGCCCCCATGTAGGCAATATGTTTGTGACGCCGAAAGAGATAGGCGAGGTTGTGTCCTGGCTGTCTAATATGATTGCAAATGGTATTAATATGGCCATGCATGAGGGTATTGACAGGGATGATATCAATCGGTTTATGTATTAGGGCCTGTTCCGCAGATAGCGCGTCAAGCATAGTATGTAACAAGAGGTGAGCCACTATGCTTGACACGCAAATTTCAACCCTGTTTTCAAGCAGACTATTGCAAAAAGCTTTAAATAACGAGCCTATATCGCTAATTGAATATAATTTTTTAACGTCAACTCTTGTGGCGCACAATATGCCTTTTGACGTGTCTTTTCAGCAAGGCACGAGAAAAGCGGCGGCGGCAATACAGCTTACGATACATATCACCCCTACCGCCAATTTTGTTATCGTGATTGCGCTAGAGCCTGGGTCTAATGCGTTTTCGCCAAGCCCTTAACCACGGAATGCACGGAAAACACGGAAAGTACATAAGAGCAAGGGTTTTTCCGTGTCCTTCTGTGTTTTCCGTGGTTAGGGTGTATTATTTTATATCCACTTTTTTCGTAAAATAGTCATTTGCTTTTTCGCTGGAAAAATTATGGCTTGTTAATTCTGACACATCGCCATTGTATAACTTATCGGCCATATCAATTATCTTGCTGTATATGAATCTGGCAGGATAACAGCCCGCGCTTAATCTGCGCACTCCCATTTTATCAAGACTGTCAAAGCTTCCCAAGCCAGCGTTTAAAAGGATGTTAATTGGCGCATTTATGTTTTTCACAAGGTGGGATATCGTTGCCTCATCTTTTGCCCCGGGGATAAACACACAATCCGCTCCCGCTTTCGCAAAAGCATTGCCGCGTGCGATGGCTATTTCCAAATTTTCCTCGTCTGCTTCGCCTAGCAAATATGTGCAGGTGCGGGCATTTATCACAAAGTTAATATCCATCTCCCGCTTTAGCTCTGAAAGTGCCTTAATTTTCTCAATTTGCGCATCCAAGGAGCCTAATTTTCATTAGGCAGCCCATCTTCAATATTAAAGCCAACGGCCCCGGCAGAAAGCAGCTTGCGGGCGTTTTCTTTAACTTCCTCGTTTGTTTCGCTATAGCCACGTTCGAAATCCACTGAAAGCGGGATGTCTACGCGGCTTGCAATTCTTTCAACGACTTGTAAGAGGTCATCAAATGATATATGCTCGCCATCAGGATAGCCTAAGTCATGAGCCACCCCTGTGCTTGATGTCGCGACAGCTTTAAAGCCCTGCTTTTCAAATACATAAGCGCTGCCAACGCCCCAAGCGTTGGGCAAAACAAACATTTTATTTTCTTTGTGCATATCTGAAAAAATACGCGCCTTTCCCCTTTGCTTTTGCCATGCGCTCATTTGACAATCCCCCGTTTTTTTGATATTCTTTACATTATACGAGAAAATACTAAAAAGCACAAGCGGAGGACTTTTTTTATGAGCAAACCCATAGTTTTAGTGATAATGGACGGAGTAGCCTTGGGGCCGGAAACGCCCGGCAACGCTGTGGCAAGGGCCTACACACCAAATTTGGATTATCTTTTTGCAAACCACCCCTGGACGAAGATAAAAGCCCACGGCACCGCCGTTGGCTTGCCTGATGATAGCGACATGGGAAATTCGGAAGTTGGGCATAACGCGCTGGGCTGTGGGCAAATTTACGCCCAGGGCGCGAAGCTGGTTAACCAGTCCATTGAGGCGGGCCAGATGTTTTTTTCGGAGACATGGAAGGCCATTGTAAAAAATACGAAAGAAAACGCCAGCACCTTGCATTTTATCGGCCTTTTATCCGATGGCAATGTGCATTCTAATATTGACCATCTAATTGCGATGGTGGCGCAAGCCAAGGCTGAAGGGCTACCAAAAGTGCGCATCCATGGCCTTTTGGATGGGCGTGATGTACCTGCACAGTCTGCGCTGGACTATGTTGATAAGTTGGAGCAAGCATTGGATGGCCTTAATGACGATGGTTTTGATGCCAAAATTGCAAGTGGTGGCGGCCGCCAGCGCATCACAATGGATCGATACGGCGCAAATTGGCCGATGGTTAAGGAAGGTTGGGACACCCATGTGCATGGCATTGGGGAGCAGTTTAAGACGACCACAGAGGCCATCACCACCGCCCGCAACCTTGCGCCAAATATCATAGACCAAGACCTGCCACCCTTTGTCATAGCCGAAAACGGCGCACCTATAGGCAAAATTTGTGATGGTGACAGCGTTGTGCTATTTAATTTCCGTGGCGATAGGGCCATCGAGCTTTCCCAGGCCTTTGATTTGCCAAATTTTGATAAATTTGACCGTGGCGTATGTCCAAAGGTGTTTTATGCAGGCATGTTGCAATATGACGGGGATTTGCAGCTGCCTAAAAACTTCCTCGTGGCACCACCTAATATCACAAATACCCTGTCAGAACTTTTAGTCGCTAACAGTATAGCACAATACGCCGTGTCCGAAACCCAAAAATACGGCCATGTGACATATTTTTGGAATGGCAATAAAAGTGAGAAGTTTTCGGATGCCCTCGAAACCTGGCAGGAAATCCCTTCGGATATCGTACCTTTCGAGCAACGCCCTTGGATGAAGGCTGCCGAAATTACGGATTGTGTTATTGAGGCCATAAAATCTAAAAAATACGGCTTTATACGGGCCAACATGCCTAATGGCGACATGGTGGGGCATACAGGCAGCTTCCACGCGGCTGAGCTTTCCGTGGGTGCCGTGGACTTGTGCCTGGGTCGTCTTATTGAAGCGGCAAAAGAGCATGATGTGACCCTTGTTGTGGTAGCCGACCATGGAAATGCCGACGAAATGTTTGAAGAAGCTAAAGGAGTAATGTCACCAAAGACGGCACATACGCTAAACCCGGCACCCTTCATTATTTACGACACCAATCGTGCCGTAAGCTTCAAAGAAGGCAATTTCGGCTTGGCTAATGTGGCCGCCACCATAGCACATCTTATGGGACTTGCACCACACCCAACATGGGAAAAATCTATGCTTTAATAAAACGCGCATTAGAAGGGGCTTGCGCACCCTTCTAATGCGCAAACCGCCAAGAACTTCACGTGCCGCGGAAACTTACGTTGGCGGCTTGATAGGAAGGTTTGAGGCCGCCGCGTCTATTGAAGGCTACGTCAATGGCGTAGCCTTTCTCAGAAGGCAAATACAGCCCATCTTAGCTGCGGCTGTCGGCGGCCAGGGCGGCCACAAGCCTTCTTCCAAGTCGCCAACGTAAGTTCCCGCGGCGTATAGCGTTAAAGGCGGCTTCGCATGGCGGGGATGCGCAAGCTCCCCGCCATGCGTCGTTTGTGTAGTTGCGTTACCTGTCATGTAATTCCCTGACGATACATTTTCATAGTTTGAGGCTTGGAAAACAAAAGTAGGTATGTTATAATAATTGCAAGCTAAATTTATAGGAGGATGCGTATGAAGGATGTTTTCAAAGAACAGCTGGTTAAACGCCGGCCGGATACAAAAACTACATTGGCAAAGGTCGGCCTTGTTTTGGCGGCCCTTTTTCTTATGGTGCTGGCACTGGTGCTGTCGATGATGGTACAAGCGCTAAACCTGCTTTTACCCATACTATGGGTTGCTATTGTTTTCGGGGCATATTTTATGTTTAGGCGTTTTAATATTGAATATGAATATGTGCTTACTAATTACGAATTGGACATAGACATCATCTACGGCAAAAGCCGCCGCAAACGCATTTTCTCCACCAGCGTGCGAGATTTTGAGGCTTTTAGACGCGCAGGAAGTGTCGAAATGGAGCATACTTTTTCAGCCGCCAATGCTAAAGCCGATTATTCCAGCGGCCCGGGCGGCAGCAATACATACGAATTTCTTGTCGCCTACAAGGGCAAAAAAATGCGCATTATTTTCGAACCCAACGAGGAGCTTCTGTCCTCTATCATACCATTTCTAAAAAGAGGGACATATCCCGCGGAGCTTGCTGTCCGCAAAACTCAAAATTAGGAGGTTATGCCATTATGGAAAAAATACGTGAAGGACTGTCTTTTGACGATGTACTATTGATACCGGGCGCATCAAAAATATTGCCCAAGGATGTAGACCTTAAAACATATGTAACGCGCAATATTATGATTAACACGCCCCTTGTAAGTGCTTGCATGGACACCGTGACGGAAAGCCGCATGGCCATAGCCGTGGCTCGCCAAGGCGGCCTTGGCATCATACACAAGAATATGTCTATAGAGCAACAGGCAGGAGAGGTTGACAAGGTGAAGCGCAGCGAGCACGGCGTTATCACAGACCCCTTCTTTCTGTCGCCCAACCATTATGTACATGAGGCGGACGCACTGATGGGGCAGTTTCATATCAGCGGCGTGCCTATCTGCGAGCACGGCAAGCTTGTCGGCATAATCACAAATCGCGACATCCGTTTTGAAACCAACCACAACAAGAAAATTTACGAAGTAATGACCAAAGAAGGCTTAATAACAGCCTCCGAAGGCACCACAATGCCGGAAGCCAAAGAAATTATGACGCGCTATAAAATTGAAAAGCTGCCTATTGTGGACGATAAGTTCAACCTCAAGGGCTTAATTACGATAAAGGACATTGAAAAGGCCATAAAATACCCCGACAGCGCGAAGGACGCCCAGGGGCGCCTTATCGCAGGGGCCGCCGTTAGTGCTAATGACGAGGCACCTTCAAGGGTTGAAGCTTTGCTGGACAAAAAGGTGGATGTCATTGTGGTGGACACCGCCCATGGCCATCACATCAATGTTATCGACACTGTGCGCGAAATTAAAGCTGCATGGCCCAATTTGCAAATTATCGCGGGCAATGTGGCCACGGCCGCCGCTACCCGCGCGCTGATAGAGGCCGGCGTTGATGGCGTGAAAGTAGGCATTGGCCCTGGGTCTATCTGCACAACGCGGGTGGTTGCAGGCATTGGCGTACCGCAAATTACCGCCATCATGGATTGTGCCGCAGAAGCCTCAAAGCATGGCGTCCCCATAATTGGCGATGGCGGCATAAAGTTTTCCGGTGACATCACAAAGGCTCTGGCGGCGGGTGCTAATGCTGTTATGATGGGGTCGCTTTTTGCAGGTTGCGAAGAGTCTCCAGGCGAAAATCAGCTCTTCCAAGGCCGTAAATATAAGGTTTATCGCGGTATGGGCTCTATATCCGCCATGGAAAAAGGCGGTAAAGAGCGTTATTTCCAAAGCGATGCACCAAAATTTGTGCCCGAAGGCGTCGAAGGCCGCGTTTCTTATAAAGGGCCCGTTGGCGACACCATTTTCCAGCTTCTGGGCGGCTTGCGCAGCGGCATGGGCTATTGCGGAGCCGAAAACATACCATATCTCCAACAAAACAGCCAGTTTATCAAAATTACAGCGGCGGGCTTGCGCGAAAGCCACCCCCATGGCATACAAATTACGAAGGAAGCACCAAATTATACCATAGAGCAGCATTAGGAGGGATTTTGATGAATAACGAAGAGAAGATTATTTCAATGTTAGAAATAATGGGGGCAAGTATAGCTAAACTGGAAGGTCGGTTTGATGGTCTGGAAGGTCGGTTTGATGGTCTGGAAAGCAAAGTTGATGTAGTGGCCGGGGATATCAAAGTGTTGAAAACTGATGTCGCGGTGTTGAAAGTGGATATGGAAGGTGTGAAATCAGATATTGTAGGCATGAAGTCGGATATAGAGGAATTAAAAGAGAATTCTGAAATCACAAGATATGCCACCAACAAACTTCTTGACTGGGCGGAGCGTGTAGAAAATCACACTATCACCATCACGCATAATATGCCACCGCTTAATTTGGTAGAATAAATTTTAGAAAAGAGGGCGATATTTTGGAGAAAACAGGTTTTAACGCATATACCTTAAAAATGATAGCTATTATAGGCATGGCCATGCAGCACACGGTGCTTGTGATAGGCGATGTTATTCCTGCCGTACTGCATTTTCCCTTTCATTTTGGCGGCGGCCTCACCTTTCCCATCATGGCCTTTTTCGTGGTGGAAGGCTATCGCCACACATCAAATTTAAAAAGATACATAGGCCGCATATTTATTTTTGGCCTTATCTCGCAAATACCTTTCGTGCTGGCCTTTGCCGGCACCAGTTTGGATAAGTTTGGCATGGAAGCCAGCCCCATATTCTTTTTCAGCTTAAACATAATGTTTATAATTTTCATTGGCCTTTGCTTGGTTGTAATGTATGACAGGATGAAGGCGCGCTGGCTGTTTTGGATGCTTTGCATCATCATACTCCTTCTCACCATTTTATTTAGCTGGGGCTTCGTGGGGCCATTAATGATTTTGCTGTACCACATTATCAGAAGCGATAAGGCAAGAAAAATTGCAGTCCCCATCGTAGCAGGCGGCTATAATATCGTTTTTAGCATCATCATCGGCGTGGTGGTGGTGGTTTTAATGCTTACAGGTGCCCTTGATGGCATAATTGACACAACAAAAATGATGGAAGCAGAGATAGTGACAGCTTCCGAAATGATAAAGGCTTTGGCCGGGCTGATGTTCCCCATAGGCTCTTTTGCTACAATCCCGCTACTTCTAAAATACAACGGCGAAAAGGGCAGAAGCATGAAATATCTATTCTACGCCTTCTATCCTGCCCATCTGTTAATTTTGGCCCTGCTTGCCTACGCCCTTGGCATCGGCAGCTTGGCATTAATTGGGATACATTAAAGGAATCTAAAATGAGATTAAGAAAAAAAGTCGTCATGGCATTGGCAGTGGTTCTGATTTTTGGTGGCTGTTTTGTGGCTGTAGCTTCATCTGTAAGCGCACATGACTTAACAATTACGCCTGCATCAGGTGATGACGGCGAAATTAGCAAGGTTGTCTCCGGCAGGGTCTATGCCGACTCTCTCCCATTTGATGCCCTGCCGGCATCCATAAACCAATTTGCCGGCATAACAAGAAGGATACGCATTGAAGAGACTGCTCCATCCTCTGTCATAAATCAGGATTTTGCGTTTACCCTCACTGATGCCGACGGCAATACACTATATGAAGCCAAAATTGCCGCAGTGCATTTTACTTCCGGGGTTTTGGAAGGGCGCGGAGAGCCCTATTTAGCAGTGTCATTTGGTGAGGCATCCGGCACGGCTTTTCATAATTCCGTGCCCGCTCAAGGGCAAACGCGTATCATCGGCCACAACAACATAAGAGGTGTCGCAAGAGGCACCGGTTTGGCCATTTTTAGCGAAGACGGCCATAGTGTTACTGTAAGCGGCCTTCGTGCCAACGACCCCCATCATCACAAAATGTGGCTTGAAGCAACCTTCTTTATCTCTGTGGATGTTAACTTTGAGGGCGATGTGTTCGTTACTTTAAGCACAAGCAATGCCGCATCTATATACCCAAGCGCAACAATACAGATTGCCGAGGTTAAGAAGCTGTTTGATATCCAGTCCGCCCCAATATATCTTACCGGACGTTATCCTTCTATTTCTCCCCACGATGTAACTATATCAGAGCGTCAGGCGGGTGCTTTTGTGTGCGGCAGACAAATTGAGCTTGTCCTTTCCGATGGGGCGAGCAATATCTTCGATTGGACTGGCAATGTTGGCCTTAATCCTATCGCCCAAAGAGATATTTCAACAACAGGCAGTTTAGATGTAAGCCCGCTTCCACAGCGGTTAGGCTCGGGCTTCATTCCCATGAAAGTTAACGAACAATCCACACAAACCCCTTCCGCTCTCACTTTGTCTAATTTAAGCCCTTTTATAGGCCAGGCTGCGCCCATAGGTGCATACGGCATTATGGCACGAGGCAACGCCATTTTAGACAATGATTTTGACATGGCAAACCCTTATGCTCCCGAATTTAGGAGATATGGGTTTAGGGGTGGACTGATTTTCGAGCCATACATAAAAATATTTATGCCCGGTGGTGTATATTTACACAGCGACCAGCAAAATGGCGGCTGGACAATAGCAAGGCCCAACCAAGGCCAAGAAACCACCCTGCAAATTCTTGTCGAAAGGCAAAGCACACCTGAAAATGCACAATTTAGGGCAGATTGGGTAAGAAGAGAAGGCCATTTGACAGGCGGGGTAGTATACAGCACTGAAATATTTAAATTTGACAAAAGCGGAGATTGGCAGTTGCGCGTGGTCACGCTTGTTGATGGCAATGAGGTCTTTGCCAACACAAGCCGAATCTTCCGTCTTAATGTGCAGGACGAATGACTATACTACAGGAGGCAAAATTATGAGAGACAAAATAGTGATTAATACTGCCTATGCAGAGGCATCAATAGCTGCCATCAAAAGCACCGTAGGCGACGGTCGCGCCTTATGTGCCCTCTCCGGCGGGGTGGATTCTATGGTATGCGCCGCCCTTATGTCCCGGGCCATCGGCCAAAACCTCGTGTGTATCTTCGTGGACACGGGCCTAATGCGCCTTAACGAGGGCGACGAAGTGGAAAAACTGTTTTACGACAGTTTTAATTCGCAATTTATCAGAATAGACGCCGAAGATAGGTTTCTAACCAAGCTTGCAGGCATCACAGACCCCGAAGCAAAGCGCAAAATTATAGGCGAAGAATTTATCCGCGTCTTTGAAGAAGAGGCCAAAAAACTGGGCACTATTGACTTTCTGGTGCAAGGCACCATCTATCCTGACATAGCCGAAAGCGGCGTTGGTCAAAGCCTGGTAAAAAGCCACCACAACGTGGGCGGCCTGCCCGATGTCATCGACTTTAAAGAAATAATAGAGCCCCTGCGGGACCTCTACAAAGACGAGGTGCGCCAGCTGGGCACCATCCTGGGTATGCCCGACCACGCCGTACACCGCCAGCCCTTCCCCGGCCCCGGCCTGGCCGTGCGCGTCATAGGCGAAATAACCAAGCCCAAGCTGGACACCCTGCGCCACGCCGACCACATCTTCCGTGAAGAAATTGCCAAAGCAGGCCTGGACAAAACCATCTGGCAATACTTTGCCGTCATAACCGACATAAAATCCGTAGGCATGACCGCAAACGCGCGCACCTACGGCCACGTCATCGCCCTGCGGGCGGTGCATAGCCAACAGGCCACGGAAGCGCAAGTAGCGCATCTGCCCTACAATCTGCTGTCCACAATCGTGACACGCATCACGTCCGAGGTGCCTGGTGTTAGCCGTATCGTGTACGACATAACGCCGAAACCACCCGCGACGATTGAGTGGGAATAGGGGCTTGTGGCAAATGAGGAGGGATTGCATTGGCAAGAATAAGGCTAACTAAAGGTGATAGTTTCGATACTAGAGCAGAAATTGCAGAATTGTTAGGCGGAAGCAATCAGGATGGAATTGCTGTATCCGACAAGGTTAAAGCTATACTTTTGTTTGCAAATGAAGAGGAGCTTTATAAGGACTATTTCTTTCCCAAAGGAACATATGAAAACTGTTTATATACAGGCATAGGTAGAGACGGCCACCAGGACAGCCCAAGCAATAACAGATATTCTTTAAATATTGATGTTCTTTCTCACAAAAAAGATAGAAGGGCGTTGCTAGTATTTGAAAAGCAGGGGACAAAATATTGTTTCATCGGTAAATACAAACTAATGGAAACCCATCAAAACATCCAGCCTGACAAGCATGGTAATTTAAGACGAGTTTTTGCTTTCCATATTAAGTGGATGTCAGATGCATTTAGTGCACAGAAGTTAAAATAACGATATAACCCCGATAAACCAATGTTTATCGGGGTTATACTTATGAGTCACCGGGGGCTCGAACCCCGGACAACCTGATTAAAAGTCAGGTGCTCTGCCAGCTGAGCTAGTGACCCATGTTTTATTATATGCCAAAATGCAAAACGGCAAGCGGCTTTGCCTGCCGAAAACATTTTGACAAAAGGGTGAATAACCGGATTCGAACCGGCGGCCTCCAGAGCCACAATCTGGCGCTCTAACCAGCTGAGCTATACCCACCAAAGCGCCCAAAGGCGCACGTCCCAGTAGGGATTCGAACCCCAGACCCACGGCTTAGAAGGCCGTTGCTCTATCCAGCTGAGCTACTGGAACAATGTGACAATATGCACAGCCCATGGGGCCATGCACTATTGTCGATAAATCGGGGTGACAGGATTTGAACCTGCGACCTCCTGATCCCAAATCAGGCGCGCTAGCCAAGCTACGCTACACCCCGCAAATGATATTTGGTATTTCATTAGTGCTTTCAATAATATATGTGGCATTAGTCGCTTCAAGCTCGGCGCGGTCACCATATCCCCACAAAACGCCTATGCTGTCAATTCTATGGGCATTTGCACCGATAATATCGTGCTTACGATCGCCTATCATTACAGCTTTCATTTTGCGGCCACTATCTAGTTTATCCAACACATAGGCGATAATTTCAGCTTTGTCGCTTCTTGTGCCATCCATCTCGGAACCAACAATCAAGTCAAAATAAGTAGAGATATTAAAGTGATTGAGAATTCGTTCTGCTTGTATTGTAGGCTTGGATGTTGCAACCGCTAGAATGACGCCATGGAACTTGAGCAATTCAAGTATTTCAGCGATACCTAGATAAGGATTGTTTTCAAATATGCCTTTGGGCAGATAATATTCGCGATATTTATCAACAGCCACTTTTATTTGTTCTTCATCGAAGCCGCAAAACTCTTTGAAAGAATTCCATAATGGCGGGCCAAGAAACTTCCTTAGCTCTTCGGGGGCGTTTATTTCAATCCCAAAATGACGAAGGGCAAATTGTATGGAATTGACGATGCCTTCTTGAGAATCCGTCAATGTTCCATCTAAATCAAACAACACTAAGTCATACTTGGGCATTTTGATATTCCTCCCCCTCAAAACCAAACACGAGAAACCCAATCCAACCCAATAACATCACATATCATTCTTCCATTTCATCTCTCATTCCACATCTAGCCCCTAGTCTCTTTACTTATCTAGTCTCTAGAATACGA
>WQVI01000049.1 GCA_009781625.1 Defluviitaleaceae bacterium
AATACGCCGCCTTGAGGTAGTGCAGCTTCCTGTCGTTGTGGCCATAGATAGTAAGGGGAATGATATTTATGACAGAAACGGTTAAGAGAAGCATCTTGCAAGAGCAATTTTTGAAAAAGCCTTATAGGGTACATGCGTTGTTGTTCGTGTTTTACATAGCCTACGGCTTTATATGGTCAACGCCCCAGGAAATTGTGGAAGGCATGGCGATAATTCTTACCGCGCCCAACATATTGGTGACGGATTATATTTACATCGCCGGCCTGGGTGCCACCTTTGTAAACGTAGGCATAATGGGCCTTTTGGCTATTCTTGTCCTATCCGCCACGCGCCATAGGCCCTTTGGGCTGGACATGGGCGTGCTGGGCCTTGTAACGGGCTTTGCCTTCTTCGGCAAAAACCCGCTAAACATGCTGCCCATCCTCATCGGCGCGTATCTTTTTAGCCGCTTTGTCAAGCGTCCTTTCGAGGAAAATGTGATACCCGCCCTTTTGGGCAATGCGTTGGCCCCGGCTGTTAGCCAGCTTGCCCATGTGCCTCATATACCAACGCCGCTGGGCATTGCCCTGGGTGCTGTCGTGGGTATTTTCATCGGCTTTACGATAAGTCCCCTTGCGGCGTGGATGCGCCGCGCCCATGAAGGCTACAACCTATACAACATCGGCTTTACGGGCGGCATCTTCGCCCTTTCGCTGATGGCCCTGTATCGAAATTTGGGCATAGAATTTGAGCCGCGAGCCCTATGGAGCAGCGGCAACAACACCGCCCTGATAATTTATCTTGGGATAATTTCTGTCTATTTCATTGTCATTGGCCTGCTAACGGATACGGGCCAAAAGGTGTCCCTCAAAGACATTTTGTTGATGAAAACTGAGGATTTTGACTATTTCAAATGGTATCGAGAAAAATCCTACATCGCCATGGGCATTTTGGGCGTGGCCTGTATGGCGTTTATGCTTGTGATGCGGGCGGAATATACAGGGCTGGCCATTGGCGCCATCCTGTCCATCATAGGCTTTGGGGCCTTTGGCAAAAGCCTGCTTCACGCCATCCCCATCGTCGTGGGCACCCTGCTGGCGGACTTTGCAAACTTCCTTAGCTTTGGTGAAGAGGTAAATTCTGACGGCAACCTTGTGGCCATCCTCTTTTCCACCTGCCTTACGCCCATCAGCAAGACATTTGGCTGGAAATGGGGCGTTATCGCGGGCTTTATGCATCTTTCCCTGGCCACCAACATTAGCATGTTCCACGGCGGCATGAACCTTTACAACAACGGCCTTGCGGGCGGCATTGTGGCCTTTATACTGCTGCCTATCATAAGGGTTTTCTTAAACAGAAAAGAGGCAAAAACATGAGCAAGGTAACGGTGATAACGGGCAATGGCAAGGGCAAAACCACATCGGCTTTGGGCCTTGCCATGCAGGCCGCGGCGGCTGGCAAGCGCGTATATCTCGGGCAATTTATGAAGCAAGGCGACTATAGCGAAATTGCCATGTTAAAATCTGCCTTTCCGGAGATTTTTATCGAGCAATACAGCGGGGCTATGGTGATAAACCGTGAGGTTAGGGATGATGACAAGGCCCATGCGCAAGAAGGCATGGCGCAGGCCGCTGCGGCTGTGTCTTCCAACGATTATGACCTTATAGTGCTGGATGAAATTAACATTGTGCTGTTTTTGGAATTTGTAACCCTGCAACAAGTGAAAAATCTAATTGAAAGCAGAGGCAGTGCAGACCTTGTGCTTACAGGCCGCTATGCCGCGCCGGAAATTATAGAAATGGCCGATGACGCTTATGAAATGCAGGAAGTGAAGCATTATTTTGCGGAAGGCGTTGGGGCGCGAAAGGGCATTGAGATGTAATATAAAACGCTACTCTTTTTATAAAGAGCATAGTCATTAAACTTAAAAATCATCCCATAAAACTTGTCTTTTTTCACGATTGCTTCGTCAGTTCATCCTAGCGTGCCTTTGGGCACGCGGCGTCTTCACTTCCTTGCAATCGCAAAAAAATCCTGCGTTTTCTTGGGATGTTTTTTAAGTTTAATGACTATAGCGTTTTTGCTAATGAAATATGTTTTGCAAAGCTTCTGCCAGCCTAAAGCGCGGGCGGATGATAATTTCATCACTGGCCTCTTCGGGCAGCTCTATCACCTCGCCCCGCGCGATGTCCATCATGCACATGGACGGAAACATCACGCACCACCAATTGCTGCCGGCACCGTCGCCAATGGTAATTTGCAAAGCCTCGTAGCGGCCTTGGGGGAAGATGATGCCACCATAGGACATTGTTGGAAAGTGCTGATTTTGCACCAAATCTACCGTAACGGCGTGGCCTGCACCGCTTTCCTGTATGATGCGGCTTGCGGCGGCCTCAATATACGGCAGGTTTTCGCTGACAATTGCGCGGGCCTCGTCCATGTTTGCGGCGTAAATCGTCATTCCGTCCAGATAGGGCCAAATGCCATCGCGTATGGCCAACTTTAGGGCTTGCTCTTCCGGTGTGTCGCCGTGGGCCACAATGTGCAGGCGCAGCACTTGGTTTACAAACCACGGCTGGCTGTTTTCCCTTGCGGCAATTGAAACAGAATGCAGAAAAACCCAAGCCAGCCCCAGGATGACGGCTGTTAGCATTATGCGTTTATTTTCTTCGTACCAAATTTTTGCTTTTTGCATTGTAATATCCCCTTTATGCCTATTAATAGTTTATATAGGCATTGTTTCCATATATTGCAGGGGGCATACATCTGATAATATGATTTTTTATGCTCAAAAAACCTTAAACCACGGAAGTCACGGAAATACACGGAAAGTGCATAAGTGCGGGGTTTTTCCGTGTACTTCTGTGTATTCCGTGGTTTAAGGTTTTTTCGTTGTACGCTTATTTTATCGACCCGGTATTGCGTATCAGCACATCCACATCCGCCACAAGCACCATGTTTTCAAAAGTGTTGCGCCAGTCGGTCCCATAAACCTCATACAGCCGCGGATACTTCTTGCGCATAAGCTCTTTTAGGCCAAAGCCATCCACGCCGAAGTCATGCTGAAAGATGCCAAACACCTCTTCAATTTCATCCCGTATTTTCTGGGCAAATTCTTCTTGCAGCTTTTGCATTGTTTGATAGTCAAAAAAATAATCGTCCATAAAGCGGGCACCCTCTATGCTGCCTTCGGCGTGCAGCCTTGCAGTGCAATGCAACTGCCCGCCTGCCTCTTCAAAGCCAAGGCGCACCTTGCTTTTCTGCACCAAAAATGTTATATGGCCATCCCCTTCATCTATGGCTATCTGCGCGCCCGCGCTGTTTTCCATAAGCCACAAAAACCCTGCCATATCATCTTCTGGGATATAATCTGCCAGGGTAAAATCGCGCACGATGGCCACGCCGGAAATGGTTACTTCCGCCTCTTCCCCCTCGCCATCAAGGGTTATTTTGGGGATAACTGCGCTATGGTCGTTTTGCAGCGAGGTGACAAGGCCTTCCAAATCCAGCTTCACCACGGAAGCCGCCGTGTTGGCGTTGTTATTGTTGTAAAACCCTGAAAGATACAGGCCCAGAAGGCTTTGCTCCTGGGGCTTTGCCTCAAGAATGTCCTTTGCGGACGCATCCGTGGCCATCACAATGCATTTTATGTTAATATCATTTTTGCGGGAGAGGGTGTCAACCACTTCCCGCAGCAAATTTTCATCGGCAAGCACGCTTTCCCCCAGTACAACGGCTTTGGTGTGGCCATAATACACCTTGCCGCTTATCTTTGCGTCAATTTGTCCCATGGCGCGGGCAAGGCTTTCGCCGCAGGCGATGCGCAGGGTGGCCGCGTCATCAGAATTGCCTTGGCCTTCCATGGCGGCCACATCGGCGATGGACATTGACACCTCAAAGGCCTCATCCCCCTCGGCGGCGTCAATCCCTATGGTGATAGCAAAGGCGCGGCCCTCAAGCTCTATCCTGTCCCAATTAAATGACATTATCGCAAGAAGCAGCACGCCGATGACTATGAATTTGGAGAAAAACTTAGTATTCTGCACGCTTAAACCTCCTGATTTTCGCGATTATAAACAGCAACAGCGGTATCGCCACCATTGTAGTCAGCCCAAAGGTAGAATTTGCCAAATTAAAATAATCATACACCGAAACCAAATTTTCAGGCAGATGGGCCAAAATGGCGATGATAGGCACGAGGCCAAGGATGTAATAGGAATGTTTGCCGCGCTTTACAACATCCTTTAGCAGCAGCGATGAGAAAAACAGGGCGGCGTTGATGGTGGCATAGGCCGATATTATCCAAAATGTCATGATAAGGGCCCCTTGACGGTCTATGATAGAGCCCGGCAGGCTGATGGTGTCCATCATTTTTAACACGGGCCACATTTGATGTATGATGTTGGCAGGGCCAAAGCGGGCGATGGTGACGGCGGTGACGATGGCCATAAAGATGCCCATGGTGATGATTACTTTATTTGCGGATTTTGTAAGATCCTTTGGGCGCGAAAGATATGGCCCAAGCAGCAGCAGCACCTCTACACCCGAAAAGGCGAAGAAGGCGGAAAAGCTGCCCGAGAGGATGCTTGCAGGAGAGCTTGCCAGCACCGGTGCAAGGTTTGTAAAGTCTATATCCCGGCCTGATATGCCAAAAACGAAGATAAGGGGCAAAAGCACGATGAAAATAAGCACTTCGGCCATGCGGGCGCGGGTTTCGATGCCTTTAGCAGCACCATAGGCCGCCAGCAGCAGCATAGAGACAAACACCGCCGCAAAGGGCGTTGAGGGTAGCATGGTTTGGCGGGTTATCTCCGCGAAGATGCGCAGGTTGAAGGCCGCCAACAGCACCAGGCGGGTGCAAAATATCAGCGAAATTATGATGCCTATGGGTCTTGTTAAAAGCTTGCTGGCAAAATCGTGAAAAGACAGGCCGGGCGCAAGCTTTGTGACATGGGTTGCTATCATAACCATGGGTATTATCATAGCGGTGGCCAAAAGCACGGCAATCCAGCCGTCCTGGGCGGCACTTTCGGCCACACGGCGGGGCAGGGCAGTGACGCCAAAGCCAAAAATCTCCAAAAACAGCAAAGCTTGCAGCTGGCGCAGGGATATTTTGTTGTTAAGGGCAAAGCCGTCGTGCTTGATAGCGGTGTTTGTCATAGGGCCTCCCATGGAAATTTTATCTTGACTTGCTTTTGGAGATGTGATACAATAACAAGCAAGTGAAACAGAAGGGGGATTTGAAAATGGATAACGAAATCTTGACACAAATCTTAACAAAACTAATTAGCATAGAAAGCGATATGAAATCAACAAAAGTCAATATGGCTTCAATGGAAAGCAACATGAAATCAATACAAATTGATGTAAAGTCAATAAAGTTTCGTCTCGACAGCGTTGAGGCAAATGCATTTGACATAAATAATCAGCTTCTTGACATAAATAACCAGCTATTTGAGATAAAAGCCAAGCAAGCCGAAGATTCTAACCTTCTGCGCATTATTTTTGAAAATTCCATTGACCTTACCGAGCGCATCACCGGCCATGACATAAAATTTGAAGAAATGAAAGCCTAGCTATCAGTTCCTCACTCCCTGTCCCTTGGATTGCCCAATTTAGCCGTATCAAGACGTATCTCTTGCTCTGGATTAGCATAGATGGGTCTTTTTTTCATGAAAATTATCGGCAGACGGAAGATGCTGTCTTTAAAATCCGTAAAGCCGTTGATGTCCCCCGCCGCAAAGGGGAAGAGATATGGCAGACCAAAGGATTTTAGCGATGCCAGGTGTATCAGCAATATCAGCAGGGCAATCCAAAAACCAAGCAGCCCCAACGCCGCCGCCAGCGCAATTATGAGGAATTTTGACAGGCGAAAAGCCGCAACCAAGGAATAGCTTGGAATGGCAAAGGACGCAATGCCCGTTAGCGCCACGATAATAACAACGATGGGGCTGACGATGCCCGCCGAAACCGCCGCCTCGCCCACGATAAGGCCGCCTATGATGCCGATAGAGCTGCCCACAGGCCGCGGCAGGCGTATACCCGCCTCGCGCAAAAGCTCGAAGGCAAATTCCATGATAAGCACCTCAAGCACAGCGGGAAAGGGGATGGATTCTCTTGCGGCCGCCATTTTAAATGTCAATATCATGGGCAGCATATTGGGGTGGAAGGTTGTTACGGCGATGTAAAGCCCTGGCAGGGCCAGCGCGAAAAAGGCCGCCACAAAGCGTATCAGGCGCGAAAGGGACATTATCTCCCAACGCTGGTTGTAATCCTCTGCGGATTGGAAAAAAGAGTCAATTATAGCGGGGATAAGGATGACCATAGGCGAATTATCAACCACAATGGCGATGCGCCCTTCCAAAATGGCACTTGCGGCTTTATCAGGCCTTTCCGTAATTTGCGTTTGCGGGAAGGGCGATTGATAATCCTCTTCAATAAATTCTTCCAGGGCGCCGCAATCTAAAATGCCGTCAATATCAATGTTTTGGATGCGTTTTTCGGCACGGGCCAGCACCTCTTTGCGCACAATGCCATCCAGATAGCACAGGGCGATGTCCGTCACCGTCCTGCGCCCCACCTGCATCTGCTTAACCTTTAGCGTGGGGTCTTTGATGCGCCGCCGTATGAGGGCGGTGTTGATGCGCATAACCTCAGAAAAAGCCTCATTAGACCCCTGCACAACAACTTCCGTGCTGGTTTCCGGCACGCCGCGGTTGGGAAAGCCCTTTGTGGCCACCAGCACGGCGGTTTCAGAGCCATCTACCATGATGGCGGTATCCCCCGCCAGCACAGCATGGATAATCTTGTCAACATCAGTTTCTTCGCGCAAATCTGCCGTTGTCATGCCGCCTTCTTTTATGGTTTCCAGCAGACTTATGGGCGGCACAAAAAAGTTTTCCGGCTGCTTTTGCGCGCTGGCCATAAGGCGCGGCAGGACGGATGCTTCTAAAATTTGCCTATCGGCCATGGCATCAAAATAAATAACATACGCGTGACGCGAAAGGCTTGCGCTTATGGGAAATTTGCGCTTTACCATATCGCCGCAGTCTGTGAAGATATCTTCAAAATATTGGATATTTTTATCTAATTCGCTGTGTAATTGCATATTTTTCTCACCAAGACTATCATTTGCCAAAGACTAAAATTTATGCAAATAAAAAATCCCCGTTTGTGGTGGACAAAGGGGGATGTGTTTGGTAACGGGCGGCTGCAAGCCGCCCCTACGAAGTTACGTTGGGATAGCTATGGCCAAGCCTAGGGACTATTTCTAGCTTGCAATTTAGCCCCCGCTTAGCCGCTTCTTCGGCAAGTTTTTTCGCATGAGGCAAGCAATCGTCATCATTTTCGCCGCATATTATCTCAATGGCTGTTTCGCCCAGAGCCACCAGCAGATTATCGAGATTATCATCAATCATCGGTATCCACGGAGATTGCAGTATAATTTTTTCACATTTGACGGTTGGTTTTACTAAAGCCTTCAATATTTCATTGCAACCGGCTGAAAATCCGCATAATATGCGGGTATCATATCTTTGCCAAGGCAGCTTTTCAATTATGCCGTCAAGCTGGGTTTCTCCATCATCTTCCCATCTGAAAAGCATATGAGAATCTATAATTCGAGATTGAACATACTCAACTTGATACCCTTCTCCCTCTAAAAACTTCCAATATCCATTGTCAGAATACATATTTTGCTGGTTTCCATGTAGCACAAGGGCAAGCTTCCCGCTTTTTGCCTCTTCCCATGTGCAAAGGGCGCTTGCGCCCTTTAACGCTTCGTGATATCTTTCATCGGATATCTTTTTATATTCCAAAAATTTGGCCTCGTCGCGAATTGAAGCCAAATCGTCGTCTTCAAATACTTCCGGCCTGTACCAATAGCCCTTATCAACGATGGCTTCGCCTATCCACGCTAACGCCTCATCTTTTGCGCCTATCGCGGCACTTAGGCAGTATAGAAAATTGTATAGCTGGCTGCTATGCCCATCCAGCAGCCCTTTGTTGGACAAAATATAGCTATAGGCTTCGGCAGCACCGCTTTTGCCCAAAATTTCCAGCGCCTTGTCAAGCAATTGTTCTTCTCTCATTAACGTTCCTCCGATGGTTTTGGTTTCATAAGTGTATCACAGATGCAGCAGAAAGTCACGAATAAATAGTGGCCGAAATTGCATAGCTGGATTGCTTCGGCCTTGGGCTGTATCATACTTCAACCATATTTGGCCTCGCAATGACAGTTTAACTGTCGTGGACATCCAGTTAGCAACGCAGCGTCCAACTGTCATTGCGAGGCCAACGGCAGTTGAAAAGCCAGTGTAGTACAGGGCCGAAGCAATCCAGGCAACGTCAAAATCAAAATTTATACACATCGGCCAACTGGATTGCTTCGGACTTGTACTATAATCATAATTCAGCTGCCGTAGTCCTCGCAATGACAGTTTAACTGTCGCGGACATCCCGTAACAACGCAGCCGTCCAACTGTCATTGCGAGGCCAACGGCAGTCAAAAAACCAACACAGCCCAGGGCCGAAGCAATCCAGCCTACATCAACATCAACATTCATACTCATCGGCCAACTGGATTGCTTCGGACTTGCACTATATCATAATTCAACCATCGTAGTCCTCGCAATGACAGTTTAACTGCCGCGGACATCCAATTAGCAACGCAACGTCCAACCGTCATTGCGAGGCCAACGGTGGTTGAAAAGCCAGTGCAGTACAGGGCCGAAGCAATCCAGCAATACCAACTTTAAAATCCGCCTACAGCTAGCTGTTAGGGTCTACAAGGATAAGGGCCTGGGTGAACTTAAATGTGGTGCCCACGGGAAGATTTGTAAGCTGCGTTGTTGGGATAAAATAAATGCCGGTGCTATCAAAGCGTATGGGCATGGTATACATGGAGCCTCCCGGCACATCTATCCATAGGGTGCCCAGGGTTGCAGAGCCTTGATAGAAAGACAATGGCGGGTATTGGCTTGCCAAAATTAAATAGTAAGTTACACCATTTGTAAGGGTTTGCTGGTGGTCCAACGCACCTATGCCCCAGAAATTGTAAGTAAACCCGGAATGAATAACGCCCGAACCCAAACCCCGCATAGCAGGGGTGGTGCTCCAAAGTTCTTCCACATCGGATAGGTAAATAAAGCCCTTTATAATTTCAATTTGGTTATATATATCTATAACTTCTTGCTCTAACACCGTTACCCTATTTTCCAATGCCTCAAAATCGTATGGACATTCGCCATCTGCACCCGTCGGCCCCGTCGGCCCTGTAGGCCCCGTCACACCATCCACACCATCTGCCCCATCTGCACCCGTAGGCCCCATAGGCCCTGTTGCCCCATCTACACCCGTCGGCCCATCCGATGGCCCGGTAGGCCCCATTGGCCCCATTGGCCCCATTGGCCCCGTCGGCCCATCAGATGGCCCCGTTGGCCCCATCGGACCCGTTACACCGATTGCACCACCCACGCCCGCCGGCCCCGTAGGCCCATCAACACCCGTCACACCATCTAAGCCCGTCGGCCCCGTAGGCCCGATAGCACCATCCGCACCTGCTGGCCCCATAGGTCCGGCTGAACCATCTAAACCAGTAGGCCCTATCGGTCCATCTGCGCCAATTATGCCATCTGCACCCGTTGGCCCGGTTGGTCCTGTTACGCCATCTTGCCCCGTCGCGCCATCCACACCAGTAGGCCCCATCGCTCCGTCTGCGCCTGTTATACCATCTAAACCAGTAGGACCAGTTGGCCCCATCACGCCATCTTGCCCCGTCACACCATCTGCGCCAGTTGGCCCCATCGGCCCCATCGGTCCATCTAAACCAGTTACACCATCTACGCCCGTTGGTCCGGTTGGTCCCGTAACACCATCTGCGCCAGTCGGCCCCATCGCTCCGTCTGCGCCTGTTATACCATCTAAACCAGTAGGACCAGTTGGCCCCATCGCGCCATCTTGCCCCGTTGCACCATCTGCGCCCGCTGGCCCCATAGGCCCGTCTAAACCTGTCACACCATCTACACCTGTCGGCCCGGTTGGTCCCGTAACACCATCTGCACCAGTCGGCCCCATCAGCCCATCTAAACCAGTTACACCATCTACACCTGTTGGCCCCATCGCTCCATCTGCGCCAGTCGGCCCCATCGCTCCATCTGCGCCTGTTATACCATCTAAACCAGTTGCACCATCTACACCTGTCGGCCCGGTTGGTCCCGTAACACCATCTTGCCCCGTAACACCATCTGCGCCAGTCGGCCCCATCGGCCCATCTGAACCTGTCATACCATCTAAGCCAGTAGGACCAGCTGGCCCCATGGGTCCATCCAAGCCCGTTGCGCCATCTGCACCTGTCGGCCCTGTTACGCCATCTTGTCCTGTCACACCATCTACACCCGTTGGTCCCGTTGGCCCCATCGCGCCATCTTGCCCCGTAGAACCATCTGCGCCAGTCGGCCCGATAGGCCCATCTAAGCCTCTGGCCCCATCAGACCCTGTTGGCCCATCCAAACCTGTGGCTCCATCAAAACCAGCTGGCCCCATCGGGCCCGTCGCACCGTCTAAGCCCGGCGGCCCCATGGGCCCTGTTGGGCCGGTGGGGCCTTGTTTTTCATGGGCTTTTAGTGCTTCGGACATTTTTTGCTTTAAAATAAGCTGCTGGCGTGATGCGGTTTCTAAAAGCTTGCACACACTTTGGTTAACTTCCAGCACTTGCTCTACCGTTGGCGGCTGTGCGGGGGCGCCGCTTTCTAAGGTGCCCAAAACATATTGTATTTTTTCACCTTCTGCATTAATGACGTGGCTTAAAGCCAGTTCTTCCATTGCGATGGATAACAATATCTTGTTTATAGCCTTTTCTCTTGTTAAGCTGCTGGTATCTATAGGAAATTCTGGTAAGGACATGGTATAGCCCTCCTTAATTGTGTTTACAACATACTATGAAAGTTGGGGATACTATGTACGTAAGGTCTGTCGCAAATCTTAGAGAAGTGAATTCACAAGCAATTCACAAAGATTTGGTACGCTATCAATAGAAAAGTTTTGAAACCGAAAGGGAGAAATACATGAAGAAAAAAACGAAAATATGGCTGGCGGTGGCCTTGGCCGCAATTGTGGTTTTTGTGGGCGGCCTTGCCGCTTTATCGGCCTTGGCAACGGAAAGCCTGCCCAATGTTTCCCATACCGTTCTTATGCCCGGAGATTTAACAGAGCGCATAAGCATACGCGGTGCCGTAGAAAGCACAAACCGCCGCAATGTTAATTCTACCTTAAATTTCCTGGTGGAAGAGATTTATGTTGAGGTGGGGGATATTGTTGAGGCCGGGGATATTTTGGCCAGGCTTGATACCGTAGATTTAGAGCTTAACATACGCCAACAGCGCGCCGAAATTTACAGCATGGATGAAGGCAACCTGCTTAATTTGCAAAACAGCCGCCGCATGTATGATGAGGCCCGGGCAAACCTTAACACGGGGCAAAACCCCCAGGTGCTTAATGCACAAACAACCCAACGCACCGCCGCCGCAAATTTGGAGATAGCCCAGCGAAATTTTGATAACGCCCTTGCGGATTACGAAAGCCCCATAAATGCCCAGCTGTTGCAGGCGCAATCTTCCCTTACGTTAATTGAGACAGAATTTGAAAATTTACAGCGCACCCATGAAAACAACCGCATTTTGTTTGCTGCCGGCGGCATATCCCGCAATGCTTTTGAAAACAGCGAAACCGCGCTGGGTAATGCGGAAAACCGCCTTGCCGATGCCATTGCCGCCTTGGATAATGCCGAAACGGCTACCCGCCGCGCGCTGGATGCCGCCCGGGACCAGCTGGCGACGGCCCAGCTAAATTATAGCAATGCCACTACGGCTTTAAGCTCTGCCCGGACATCTGCAACCCAAGACCTTGACAGACTTTACGCCAATGTAGAATCCTCGCAAATTGCCGTAAACAACGAAGCGCGTCTCATCGCCCTTGAAAGGCTGGAGCGCCAGCTGGAAGACAGCATAATACGCGCGCCAATTTCCGGCACTGTTACCGCGTCTTTTGCTACGGTTGGCAATATGGGCAGCGGCCTGTTGTTTGTGATAGAGGACACGGAAAATTTAAAAATAAGCACGCGCATACGGGAATATGACGCAACACAGGTGCAAGTTGGCATGGCGGTGGAAATTCGCACGGACTCTACCGGTGCGGCTGTTTTTGAGGGCGAAATTGCATCCATAGACCCCACGGCCCTGCGCAACGCTTTGGGCGATATTGCCAACATAGGCGATGTAGAATTTGGTGCTGAAATTGCTGTGCTATCAACTGAAACACCGCTGCTGATAGGCATGAACACCCGCCTCAACGTTATACTGGACGAACGTCACGACATTTTTTACGTGCCTTTTGATGCCGTAGGCTTTGATATGTTTGAAAATGCCTATGTTTTTGTGGCTGATGTGGGCGGCAACAGAGGTGTGGCGCGCCGTGTGCCTGTGGAAATTGGCCTGGAAACAGA
>WQVI01000050.1 GCA_009781625.1 Defluviitaleaceae bacterium
TAACCGATGTGTATAAATTTTGATGTTGACGTTGTCTGGATTGCTTCGGCCCTGTGGTGCACTGGCTTTTTGGCTGCCGTTGGCCTCGCAATGACAGTTGGACGTTGCGTTGCTACGGGATGTCCGTGATAGTTCAATTGTCATTGCGAGGACTATGGCGGTTGAATTGTGATACAGTACAAGTCCGAAGCAATCCAGATGGCCGATGTGTATAAATTTTGATGCAGACGTAAGCTGGATTGCTTCGGCCCTGTACTGCACTGGCTTCTCAACTGCCGTTGGCCTCGCAATGACGGTTGTACGTTGTGTTGCTACCAGTTATAATAATGCCTCAACGAAAGGTTTGATAACCCATGAAACAGTCATATTACAGATATCGCATCACTTTCGCAAAAGAAGGTGCTGCCCGCTTTTTGGGGCATCTGGATTTACAAAGCCTTTTCCAAAAGGCCATAAAGCGCGCGAAGCTGCCTGTTGGATATTCTGAGGGGTTTAATCCCCATCAGCTGCTTAGCTTTGCGGCACCGTTGCCGCTGGGAATGGCCGGCAAGGCGGAGATACTGGAAGTTTTCTTGACCCACGAGGTGACGGAAGGCGACATCGTGACCGCCCTTGATGCCCAAATGCCGCTGGGTATGACGATACGCAGGGCAACCCATGTGCCGTCTATCGGCAAGTCCGCTGCGGCCTTGATGCGGATTGCTACATACAGCATCGCTTTTTCGGCGGCTTTGGGTCTTGATGAAATAATTGTGAAAATAATGAACACCGAGACAATAGTAGTTCGCAAAAAAAGCAAAAAGGGCATGTCCACAGCGGATATCAGGCCGGATATTTTTGACCTGGCAGTTGTTGGCAAGGCCTTGCACGCAACCCTGGCCTGTGGTAGTGAAAGAAACCTTAAACCCGAGGTTTTGGCTCAATATATTTTGCAGCTGGCGGGCATTGCGCCCGAGGACTGTGACATCACTTACGAAAGACTGGAGATTGGCCTAAAATGAAGAAAATTTATATACAACACCGTGCGGATGGCTTTGTGACGGCCTTAGCGGAAAATGGCAAGCTGATTGAGCTTATCCGTGATTATGACGATGGGCAAAATGCTTTCGTGGCTGGCAACATCTACGCTGGGGTTGTAAAGCAGATAAATACGGGATTTTTGTTTTTGGATGTGGGCCTGGAGAGACAGGCCTTTTTGGACACCCGCGATGCGCGGGAGCGCGGGCTTTTTGATGACCACAAACTGGCCGTAAAGCAGGGTGACACACTGGTTGTGCAGGTTTTGCGAGATGCTGTGGGCGAAAAAGGGCCCACGGTCACGTCTTGCGTCTCTTTTACGGGGCGTTATGTTGTTATGTCAAAGTCCAATGGCTTTGATAGAATCAACATTTCGCGAAAGATTACTGATGCGGCGGAAAATGTCCGCTTGAAGAGCCTGGGCGAAAGGCTTGTGCCCCAAGGCTTTTCTGCCATAATGCGCTCTGCTTCCGAAAATCGGGATGAAGATAATATTGTGGTGGATTTGCAGCAAGTGATGCTAAAATTTGAGCAATGCGATCATTGGCAGTACGCAAAAGGCCCGGCTGCGCTGTTTGCGGAGTCGTCTATCATCAAAACCCTGCACGAAATTGTCGGCGACGATATTGATGAAATTGTGGTTGATGACCTTGAAGCCGTCCAACTGTTTGAGGGTCTTGCGCTTAACATCCGCCATTACAACGAGGATGTGCCCATCTTTGAGGGGGTTTTTCTCAAAGCTCAAATTGACAAGTTGCGCGACAAGCGCGTGTGGCTAAAATCCGGTGGGTTTATTGTGATAGAGCAAACCGAGGCGTGCATTGTGATAGATGTAAACAGCGGCAAGTTGATAGCGAAAAAGGGCGATGCCGCGCTGAAGGTCAATATGGAAGCCGCGAAGGAAATTGCATATCAAGCGCGGCTACGCAATTTGGCGGGCATTATTATTGTGGATTTTATCGCGATGAGGTCGGCAGAGGATGCAAACAGCTTAACAGATTTTTTGCGTGCGGAAATGGCGAAAGACCGTATACCTGCCACAGTTGTGGGAATGACGGCTCTGGGGCTTATGGAAATTACACGGAAGCGCACGAGAAACAGTTCTGGCAATTTTGGTAAGGCTGTGATATAATAGACCTGCTCGAAAGCCCCATTTCTACTTAGCGAAATAGACTTTCAACTTGTTGGCGCTAGTGCCGATAAGCAAAGGTCAAGCGTTCGAAATTGCATTGAGCTTAGTGGATGCGGACAACGGTATGAGCACACATCTTTTCGGCTTATTTTCCGCCCTTCCTGGCACTTTCGCTTTGCGAAGGTGGCCTTCGGCTGGCATGCCGCAGGCAAACCGCATAGGTCAGCTTCTCCTTGCGTGTCTCTAGACACGCGGTGGCGTTGCCTCCTTAGAAGGCTCGAAAAATCAGACTCGAAAATCCGTGCACTTATACTGTATCCACACACCCTAGTAGAAACAGGCTTCCGAGCAAGTCTAATCGCTTCATAAAAACAAACATTTCCTCGAGAGGAGAAATATTATGAAAATTGTTGATGTGGTGTGCAGCGCGGGGCGTACGGGGTTTTTCTTTGACGACCAGAAGGCGATAAAAACCACCGCCGTGGCCGATGGGCAAACCTACAAAGGCAAGCCCGCAACAGAGGGCTTTCGCAGCGTGCGCCAGCCGGGCGAATCTATTTCCGTGATGCTTGTGTTGGAAAACGGCCAGGTGGCCTTTGGGGATTGCGCCGCGGTGCAATATTCCGGCGCCGGCGGCCGCGACCCATTGTTTTTAGCCAAGGACTTTATCCCCGTTATAAACGAGGCGGTAAAGCCCCTTTTGGTTGGCCGGGAAATTACCACATTTAGGGAAATGGCGGCCCAATTGGATGCCATCACCCACAACGGAGGCCTTTTGCACACCGCCATACGCTATGGCATCACCCAGGCCGCGCTGGATGCTGTGGCCAAGGCTAACAACAAGCTGATGGCCCAGGTTATAGCGGAAGAATATGGCACGACGGTTTCTGATACGATGGTGCCCATCTTTACGCAATCCGGCGATGATAGGTATCTCAATGCGGACAAGATGATTTTAAAATCTGCGGATGTTATGCCCCATGCCTTGCTTAACAACATCAGCAAAGTGGGCAAAAGCGGCGAAAAGCTGCTGGAATATGTGCTGTGGCTGCGCAACCGCATTTTTGACATACGGGTGGATGAGGACTTCGAGCCCGTTTTGCACATAGATGTTTACGGCATGTTGGGCGAGATTTTTAATTCGGACTATGACACCATGGTTGTTTACCTAAGCAAGCTGGAAGCCGCCGCCGCGCCCTTAAAGATACGCATAGAAGGCCCTGTGGACGTGGGCGACGGCCCTAAGCAAATTGAAGCCCTTGCCCGCATACGCAAGCTTTGCGACGATAAGGGCCTTAACATAGAAATTGTGGCGGACGAATGGTGCAACACCCTGCAAGATGTGAAGGATTTTACGGATAACAAGGCTGGCCACATGGCCCAAGTGAAAACCCCAGACCTTGGGGGCATAAACAACACCATAGAGGCCGTGCTGTATTGCAAGCAAAACGGCATGGGCGCCTATCTGGGCGGCACCTGCAACGAAACAGAGCGCAGCGCGCAAATTTGCGCCCACATCGCCATGGCCACCCAGCCTGCACAGGTGCTGGCAAAGCCCGGCATGGGCACGGATGAAGGCTTTATGATTGTGTATAACGAGATGCAGCGCATTTTGGCGTTGAAGAACAGGCAGTAGTGGTTAAATAACACGAAATTTTAAAACCTTTAACCACGGAAGTCACGGAAATACACGGAAAGTGCATAAGGGCAAGGGGTTTTTCCGTGTCCTTCTGTGTTTTCCGTGGTTAAAATATCTTTTTGTGAGGTATTTTCATGACGATAGATGCATTTTGGCAAGAATTTTTAAATTTTGCGGGGCTGGATGGCTCTGTAAAATATGCAAGCTGCGATTATTTTGATAGCAACGAAGAAGGGGCCGCCAAATGTCTGGAGATGATTTTGGCCGGGAAGCAGCGGGCCTCTACAGGCAGTGGCCTTGGACGCAAAGAAAAACTTCCCCAGGTGGGAGATTATAATATAGTAACCGATTGGCATGGTATGCCCCATTGTGTGATACAGACAACAACCGTAACCATCATGCCCTTTAATGAAATGACATTTAAACTTTGCCACCGCGAAGGGGCATACGATAGCCTGGCAGCCTGGCAGGAGGACCATAGACGCTATTTCACAGAGATGGGAGAAGAGGCTGGATACAAATTTTCAGAAGATATGCCCATAGTGTTTGTGGATTTTGAGGTGGTTTATATAAAGAAACAATGAGGGGTTGTATGAAACAATCGAAATCTTACAGAAAAATATTGTCAGAGCCAAAAGAAAGAGAAAAGCTGATAAAGCAAATTTCTGGTAATTTTTTCAGAAGGAAGCTGGGCTTTGGCTGGGCAGACTTTATCTGCTCTCTCATTTTAGGCCTATCTCCAATGATAGCAATAACCCTGTTATTTAACATGCCCGGCGGCCCGATATTTACGGCAATTATTATCGCTGCCACCTTAGCGGCCATCTGGTTTCTGCCTGTCTCCTTCATGCGAAGACGCTTAAAATTTAGGGCCGTCCAGCAAAAGATGTGGAGAAATTTGGAGATGCGCCACGGCGGCCTGTTTAAAATTTTGGCTGAAATTAAACGGCTTCTTGAAGATGAGGATATGCCCCTGTATACTGTGAAAGAGCACGATAGCATATTTCATATTGTGGGCAAATGGTTTATCTGTATCAACCATAGGCATATAGCCCATATCTCTGAAATTGCAGAAGGGCATGAAAACAAGCAATATGTGGATATTGTAGCAGAATATAAAAATAGAAAGGTGGATAGCCCATGAAAAATGCAAGCATGAAGTTAAGATATTTTGTGGCGGGCCTTTTGGTCGCGACAATCTTGTCCACGGGTGTTGTGGCTTTTGCCAGCCCCGAGACAAGACAACTGTTTTTTGGCGTAAATGTAGTAGTGGACGGCGAGGCTCTAGAGCTTGAAGGCATCAACAGGCCGTTTATTTTGGATGGCCGCACATTTTTGCCCGTGGCCGTGATAGCCGAGGTGCTGGGCATACCCGTAGAATGGGATGGCGACACAACCACCGTCTATATCGGCATCAATACGCCGTTTCTTGGGCATTGGGAAGTAATTGCCATGAGCAGCCTAACAGAAGAGGAGCTTCAACTGGAAATTGAAGCCTTTGGCGCTATAGAAATTACATTTTTTGCCGGTGGCGTAATGAATTTCAGAGAAGGCAGATGGCTTGACTGGTATTTTTGGACAGCGGAAGACGGTATCATAACAATTTCTGACGATACAAGTGACGAGCTTATAGCATATAGCTTTTCAGGAGAATATCTTGTTTTGACATCTGTTGACTATCCTGACGACTATATAGTCCTTAGACCGATAGGAGAATGACCATGAGAGAATTTAGAGTATTATCACCCACGGCCATCCTGGGCTATGGCTTTCCCGCCGCATCCTTTGAAGAGGGTATGCGCCGTGCCCCCCATGTTATCGCCGTAGATGCCGGCAGCACAGACCCCGGGCCCTATTACCTTGGCAGCGGCAAATCCTTCACGGACAGAGGGGCCGTAAAGCGGGATATGGAATTTATGCTGGCGGCAGCCATGGACGCAAACATCCCTGTCATTATAGGCACGGCAGGGGGCAGTGGTGCCGACGATCATTTGCAATGGAATGTGGACATCATCAAAGAAATTGCCGCCGAAAAGGGCCTGTCCTTTAAAATGGCGGAAATTTCGGCGCAAATTGATAAAAATGTTGTGAAAAAACGGCTGGAGACGGGCGGCATTGTGGCCATGAAAGCGGCACCGGCCCCGACGGTGAAGGACATTGAGGACAGCACAAATATTGTGGCGCAAATGGGGCACGAGCCCATTATCGCCGCGCTGGAAGCCGGCGCACAGGTGATTATAACCGGCAGGGCATACGACCCTACGGTTTTCGCCGCCCTGGCCATAAAAGAGGGCTATGACGCGGGCCTGGCCCTGCACATGGGCAAAATTTTGGAATGTGCCGCCATCGCCGCCACGCCGGGCAGCGGAAGCGATTGTATGTTTGGATATCTGCGTGACGACTGTTTTGAGCTTGCCACTCTTAATCCCGTAAGAAAATGCACCACAACTTCCGTGGCGGCCCATACCCTATACGAAAAGTCCGACCCTACAAGGCTTCCCGGCCCCGGCGGCGTGCTGGATTTAACGCAAACCACCTTCGAGCAAGCAAACGAATCCACTGTAATAGTGCGCGGCAGCCGCTTCATCCCCGATGACGCGTATTTCGTAAAGCTGGAAGCCGCAAAGCTTCTTGGCTATCGCACCATCTCCTTCGCCGCCACCGCAGACCCCATAATGATAGGCCAACTGGACAAAATTGTGGAAGCCGTAAAAGAGCGCGTCCACACCAATTTTGACGGCATAACAAACTTTTTCCTGGATTTCAAAGTATACGGCACAAACGGCGCAAGCTTTTACGGCAACACTAGTAGGGGCGAACTGTGTTCGCCCTTATCCGAAGCCGCAATAATAATCGAAGCCGTGGCGCAAACCCCCGAACTAGCCGACACCATTTGCAGCTTTGCCCGCTCTACCCTTTTGCATTTCGGCTACGAAGGCCGAAAATCTACCGCGGGCAACCTGGCCTTCCCCTTTTCGCCCTCAGACTTTCGCGGCGGTGCCGTCTACGAATTTAGCCTCTATTGCCTAATGGCCACCGACGACGCCTGCCAATACTTCCCAATGAAAATTTACGACTTGAAAAAAGGGGTGCCATCATGATAAAATTATTTGACGTGGCGGAAGTTATCCGCAGCAAAAATTCCGGCCCATATGAACTTACCTTCGATATCATGTTTAAAGACCAAGCCACCTTTGAGGACTTTGCCTCGCGCAATATAATGACGCCAGCCGTCTTCGCGAAGCTTTACGGCATTGACGAAGCACAGGTGATGTCCGTCATCGCCTTTCCGCCATCCAAGGCCGTGAAGATAACCATCGTACGCCCCATTTCATCGGGCGCGCTGGGCGAAAAGGACGTGTACGGCGCCCAGCAGCATAAGCCGCTGCTGGGGTTTGAGTACTCGTGATGACAATTTCTTACCAATAACAACGAACCGTCCAACCGTATTGACGATTGCGAGGCAATCCAGGCAACGTCAATATCAAGATTTATACACATCAACCAACTGGATTGCTTCGGACTTGTGCTACATCATAATTCAACCACCGTAGTCCTCGCAATGACAATTGAACTGCCGTGGACATCCCTATAACAACGCAACGTCCAACTGTCATTGCGAGGCCAACGGCAGTTAAAAAGCCAGTACCGCCCAGGGCCGAAGCAATCCAGCCTACGGCAACATCAAAATTTATACACATCGGCCAACTGGATTGCTTCGGCCTTGCACTATATCATAATTCAACCATCGTAGTCCTCGCAATGACAGTTCAACTGTCGTGGACATCCAATTAGCAACGCAACGTCCAACTATCATTGCGAGGCCAACGGCAGTTGAAAAGCCAGTGCAGCACAAGGCCGAAGCAATCCAGCCTACGGCAACATCAACATTTATACACATCGGCCAACTGGATTGCTTCGGACTTGTACTATAATCATAATTCAACTACCGTAGTCCTCGCAATGACAGTTTAACTGCCGCGGACATCCAATTAGCAACGCAACGTCCAACTGTCATTGCGAGGCCAACGCCAGCCAAAAAACCAGCACAGCCCAAGGCCGAAGCAATCCAGTAAAATTGATTTGCAGGGGCGCTTCCTGTCGCCCGCTTAGGAGCCTCTATGAAAAAACCAACCAAAATCTTAATCATCGCGCTTTTGGCAGGTCTCTTTGTCTCCACGATAATTCCTATCGTGATAATCTCGCGCCTGTCAACGGATTTAGAGCGCACAAGAGCATCCCTCGCCGTCGAACAAGAAGTGCGCATTGCTACATCCTTCACGCTGCGCCAAGCACTTGAGAGGGGCGACATCGCGCGGGAAGTGCGCGCTAGTCAAGATGAGGTAATTGAGGAATATTTCAACATGCTTTTATCGGCATGGGATTCGCTGGAGACTGAACAGCGAGAACGCAACAGGCTTGCGCAAGAGCTTGAGGCGGCGGAAGCCAGCCTATACCGCCTTCGCAACCCCCAAAGAGAATTTTGGACGGCTCGGCACATCAGCCTTGATGACGGCCGCTATTTAAGATATTCGCGCCCCAATGAAAGGGGCTGGGTTGAATATATACATATCCTGGACGAAATTGGCATGACAGAAGGATATATCCCTGTTTACGACCGTGCTATCAGGGAAGAATCCATCGTATGGCGAGAATACACCCACGCCGTATCCCAGCCATCCATATCACCCTGCGGCAATGCGCTGCTGTTTGTAAAAATTGTGGAAGAATGGCATGACGGCGTTATTATATATGACATGGATACACGGGGATGGCGCACCATGGGCGGCATACGCGCCCATTGGGACCATGACGAAACCCAAACCGGCCCGCGGGATGCCGCCTGGCTGGACGAACATACAGCATTAATTTTGATAAAAGAGGTGCATGGGCGCCCCCTGCGGGGCGGTGTCCTATATGCCCTGGATACCCGCGAACATACATTAACACCGCTGGACATTCAGTTGCCCAAAGGCGGCCAGATATTTTCATTGCAGACAGCAGGGGATGTTGTCTACATGGATGTGCTGGTGGACATGTACCAAGCGTTGTTTTTCAACATATACCCGCATTCTATCTCTTTTGACGAGGTGCGCCGCCTGATATCTATGGGCGAAACCAGGAGAATACAGTAGGGGCGACCTGTGGTCGCCCGATTATGCGATGAGGCGAAGCCTCGAGCATACAGGTATTGCCACCATAACAACGGGCGACCGCAGGTCGCCCCTACAAGCTCATACTAATCTCAATTTAAAACATAGAGTGACAAGCTGGAGCCAAAACGCACGCAACGCTCCAAGCGTGCGGCTTTGGCGGAAGCGCAGTCAGTCTATGATTTTAAATGAGATTAGTATCAACCCCATATTACAGGAGGGAATTATGAGAAAAATATTAGCGGCAACTTTAGCGGTTGTGATGATATTGGGCATATTTGCGCCAATGGGCCTACAGGCCAATGAAATAAGGGTTACTATAGACGGCGTGACCGTGGATTTTGAAGGCCAGCCACCCGTAATTGTAGGTGGACGCACGCTGGTGCCTGTACGCGGCGTGTTTGAGGCCCTGGGCTTTGATGTGGGCTGGAACCAGCCCACACAAACCGCTACGCTTGTAAGAAACGACTTTACGGTGGTTATTTCCATTGGCAGTGCCAACTTTACCACCAACGGCGCAAGCTATCCGCTGGATGTGCCCGCGCAAATTATAGGCAACAGGACGATGCTGCCCATACGGGCGGTGCTGGAGAGCGTAGGATATTATGTGGACTGGAACCAGTCCACCCAGACGGTGCTGGTTAGCACAACCCGCGTTACGACACCCAAGGTTGCGGTGGGCAACAATCATTCTATGGCATTGCACACGGATGGCAGCCTGTGGGTGTGGGGTGATAACGCTTTTGGGCAGCTTGGCAACGGCAGAACGACCAGATATGGCGCGCAAGATGTAATTGTTGAAAATAATAATGAGCTTAGGCCTATCAGGATAATGGAAGGCATTGTGGATATAGCGGCTGGTATCGACTTTAGCCTGGCTGTAAACACAAATGGAGAGCTGTTTGCCTGGGGGCGCAATGATATTGGCCAGCTGGGCGATGGTACACGTACAAACCGCGCAACACCTGTAAAAATAATGGATGATGTTGTTTTTGTTGATGCCGGCGGCTTTACATCCATTGCTATCACCAGCGATGGACAGCTATGGCAATGGGGCAATGATGTTACGAGATGGGGCCATAATGAAAATTTCCCAAGCCCTAGGCGCTTGATGAGCAATGTAATGACGGCAGCGGCAGGCAGCGGCCATATTTTGATGGTGACAAATAACAACCGCCTGTATGGCATTGGTATGGTGCAAAATTTGGGCATTTATGATGGCAATCCCAACCTAAGCCCTGTGTGGCAAGGCAGCCCTCACGTAACGCAGCCTACCCATATAATGTCAAATGTTCAGGCCGTAGTATCCAATAGCCAAACATCTTTCGCGCTTACAACGGGCGGCAGGATGTATGGCTGGGGCCCAAATTCCTTGGGTGACATAGGCATAGGCAGCAATGAGTTTTGGATAAATTTACCTCAATTTGTGATGGCGGATGTTAGGGAAATTTTCACCGGCAGTATGGCCCTAAGAAATGATGGCAGCTTGTGGATTTGGGGTGCTATAGACGATGCCTTTGATAACAGGATAGCAGGCCCCGGTGGGCAAACTGAGGAAGTTGGCGGGTCTTTGATGGACAATATTGTGAGATACGGCAACAGCCCCGTGCGGCTGATGGATAATGTGATAGCTGCCGCCGGTATTGGCGTTGGGCATTATCTTGTTGTGGATAGAGAGCTTAACCTATACGCTTGGGGACGCAACCAATTTGGCCAGCTTGGTACAGGCAGGGTTAATGCTTATGAGCATGGCGAACCTGATGAGTATTGGACGCCTATTTATCTCGTTGAAGACAATAACGAAGCAAGCCCTGTGCGCATTGGAAGCATGACGGGCAGCCGCATATATATTGTGCAAGCGGGCGACACCCTTTGGAGCATCGCCCAGAGGATTTTTGGAGATGGCGAGCGTTATCGGGACATACTAGAGGCAAATGGTTTTACGGATACATCGCTATTTACTGTTGGAACCGCGCTTATTATACCTGATGCGTAAGGAAGATAAATATGAGAGAAATACATGTAAATGACATAACACAAGCAGTTGCAGACCTTTGCATCAAGGCCTGTGTTGTTGTTGCGCCCGATATCCGGGCGTATATGGAGCGCATTGTGGATGAAGAAACCGGCGTGGCCCAGCAAGTGCTGCGGGATATGCTGGAAAACCAGGATATTGCAATACAACGCAAAATGCCCATTTGCCAGGACACGGGCATGGCGGTGGTTTTTTTGGAAATTGGCCAGGATGCCCGTATTGTGGGTGGCAATGTGGCCGAAGCTGTCCATGAAGGCGTGCGCCGGGGCTATGAAGAGGGCTATCTGCGAAAATCTGTTGTAGCAGACCCCATAAACCGCGTAAACACAAAGGATAACACCCCCGCCGTGATACATTATGATATTGTGGCGGGGGATGGCGTGAAGATAACCGTATGCCCCAAGGGCTTTGGCAGTGAAAATATGTCCCGCCTAAAGATGTTTGTGCCGGCGGATGGCATTGCCGCTGTTGAGGACTTTGTGCTGGAGACGGTGAAGCTGGCGGATTCTAACGCATGTCCGCCTATTATCGTGGGCGTAGGCGTGGGCGGCACTTTTGATTATGCCGCAAATATGGCCAAACGTGCGCTGGTGCGAAAGATAGGCTCGCGGCACCCTGATGAATATTGGGCGGGCATAGAGGCGCGCCTGCTTGAAAAGATAAACGCCACAGGCATTGGCCCTGCGGGCTTTGGCGGGCGCACAACGGCCATGGCGGTGCATATCAATACCTACGCGACGCATATCGCGGGGCTGCCGGTGGCGGTGAATATTGGCTGTCATGTGAATCGGCATGAAGAGATGATGTTATAGCTTGGGGGAGCTGTGTCGACTAAAGTCGACTAAAGATTGCGACTAAACTCGCGCAATCTCCGAGTTCAGTCGGAATCTTTAGCCGACTTTAGTCGGCATTACCTATAAAGCGAAGGGGCAGGGTAAAGCAAAAATGAACAATATCAAAGAAATCAAAACACCTCTTGATGCGGACACCATAAAAAGCCTTAAATGCGGCGATATGGTGTGCATTACGGGTGTTATATATACAGGGCGCGACGCCGCCCACAAGCGCATGGTGGACATGCTGGACGCTGGAAAGCCGCCGCCCTTTGAATACGCCGGCAACATAATTTTCTACGCGGGGCCAAGCCCCACCAAGCCGGGGGATGCCATAGGCTCTATCGGCCCCACAACCAGCGGCCGTATGGACCTTTTCGCAACCCGCCTTATGGCCGAGGGTCTTGTAGCCATGATAGGCAAGGGCTTGCGGGGCGATGCCGTAAAGCAGGCCATTGTGGCCCATGGCGGCGTATATTTTGCGGGTGTTGGCGGCATAGCGGCATTAATGAGCAGATGTGTAAAAAAAGTTGATATCGTGGCCTTTGAAGACCTTGGTACGGAA
>WQVI01000051.1 GCA_009781625.1 Defluviitaleaceae bacterium
CTTTGCATCTTCCATATCAATTTTCTCAATTTCAATTTCAACCCCATGCCGCCTAGCAATTTCTTCCATGGTATGGCGTATGACCGTCAGGGTGCGAAGTCCCAAGAAGTCCATCTTCAGCAGGCCAAGCTCTTCCAGGGTGTTCATATCAAATTGCGTTGTTACAACGCCATCGTTGGTGTTAAGGGGTACATGGGTAACCAGGGGCGCATCGGAAATAACCACCCCCGCCGCGTGGGTTGATGCATGGCGCGGCAGGCCCTCAAGCCGGCGCGCCATGTCGATAAGCTCTGTGGCAGCTTCATTTTCACGGTATACCCGGCGCAGGTCTGGGCTAAGCTCCAGGGCGCGCTCAATTGTCATGCCCAGGGCAAAGGGTATCATCTTGGCAATGGCATCCACCTCGCTGTAAGCCATACCCAGCCCGCGCCCCACGTCGCGCACCACGGCCTTTGCGCCCATCGTCCCAAAGGTGATTATCTGCGCAACACGGTCTTTTCCATATTTTTCCACAACATAGTCAATCACTTCCTGTCTGCGCTCGTAGCAAAAGTCGATATCAATATCCGGCATGGAGATACGCTCGGGATTGAGAAAGCGCTCGAAATTAAGGTCGTACAATAAGGGGTCAATATCCGTGATACCCAGTGCATAGGCCACAATGCTACCCGCAGATGTGCCCCGCCCGGGGCCAACAGCAATGCCGTTTTTGCGCGCAAAGCTGATAAAATCCCAAGTTACAAGGAAATAATCGTTAAAGCCCATGGTGTTAATGGTGTTAAGCTCGAAGTCGGCGCGCTCTGTATGCACAGCCTCAACCTCGCCGTAGCGGCGCGCAAGGCCCTCAAAGGTAATTTCCCTTAAAAACTCGCCTGCATCACGCCCCTCAGGCACATCATATTTCGGCAGTTTATATTCATGAAATTTAATTTCAACGTCACAGCGGGCCGCTATTTTCACCGTGTTTTCCAGCGCGGCCGGCAGATATTCAAAGCTATCCCACATTTCCTCGGGAGATTTTAGATAATATGTATCGCCGGTAAATTCCAGGCGGTTTTCGTCCAGCATAGTTTTGCCCGTTTGTATGCAAACCAGCACCTCATGGGCCTTAGCGTCATCGGCGTAAAGATAGTGGCAATCATTTGTGGCAACAAGGTCTAAATCAAGCTCTTTTGCCATGCGTATCAGCGCATCATTTACCAAATTTTGCTCCGGCATACCATTGCCCTGCACTTCAAGGAAAAAGCGGCTCTTGCCAAATATATCCTTATACGTCTGAGCTTCCTGCTTTGCTCTTTCGTATGAAACTGACAGTATATTTTTCGCCACAGGGCCAGCAAGGCAAGCCGAAAGACATATCAAGCCTTCGCTGTGTTGCCGCAAAATCTCAAGGTCTATCCGAGGCCGATAATAAAAGCCTTCGGTATGCCCAAGGCTAACAAGCTTCATCAAATTGCGCCAGCCCTGGTTGTTTTCAGCCAGCAACACAAGATGATACGCAAAGTTGTCGGGCCTATTTTCCTTATTATGGCGACTGCCTGACGCCACATACACCTCACAGCCCATAATGGGCTTTATGCCAGCCGCCCGGGCCGCCTTATAAAAATGGATATTGCCAAAAAGGCTGCCATGGTCAGTGATAGCAACAGCGTCCATCCCTAATTCTTTAACGCGCTGCACCATTTCGGTAATTTTGGCAGACCCATCCAAAAGGCTGTATTCTGTGTGATTATGCAGGTGTACAAAAGGTTTGCTCATTTGTTCATCTCCTCATAGAAACGACCTGTGGCCGCCTTATATCGGGCGACCGCAGGTCGCCCCTACAGTTTATATTTTCTTTTTATACCTTTGCCTTATGGGCCGTTATTATCGTAAAGCTATGGGCATTTACAGTTATTATGGCATCATCAGTATGGGCATACCAATTTTTACCTCTCCTGACAATATTCCTTGAATTTTTGATTTTGCTCTTGCACCAATCAACAACATCTACATCGGCTAGGCTTAAATTTCGTTTAATTCGCTCTACGCCTAGCTCTGTTGTGTGCAGCTTATCAAGATTGGCGGATAGGTCGTTTTCCATTTTGCATCCACCGCCTAGTATAAATTATTTTCGGTAAATTTTGGGGTTGCAATAAAAGGCGTGGCATAGGCCATGCCGCCCGTAAGATGGCGCGCCCTAAAGCCATTGGCGGACAATATGCGGGCGGCAAGATAGCTATCTTTTCCATCGGCGCAGATAGTGATAATTTCCTTGCCGCGCTCCAGCCTGTACAGGCTTTCGCGTAGGCTGTCAAGAGGAATGTTAACCGCACCTTCAATGTTTTGAGCGAAAGAGATGTGAGCAGGCCGTACATCCAGCAATGTCGTTGTTGCGACATCTATTTGTGTAATTTCATCGGGATATGCCATAAACAGGCGTTTTTCTATCACATTTTGCGCTATTTTGCCCAAAATGTGCAGGGGATTTTGCGCCTCAGCAAGCTGCGAGTTTAGCAGATTATGGATGTTGCCGCCCATTTTGCATATCGTAGCGACTATATTTACATAATTTTCTACGTTATGACCAAGTGCTGCAAATCCCAAAATGTTGCCGCCGTCATCGTAAATAAGCTTGCAAAAGCCGCCCGCAATAGGAGCTACAGAATACATATGCCCTATCTGCCGATGGTTTAGCTCTTGTTCTGTTGCGCCAAAGATGGCCAGTTTAAGGTCATGAAAATCTGCCATGCGCAACGGCATGGTGTTTTCTGCTTGTATAGGCCGCCCATAAACTTCATCCGCAATACGGCGGCCACGGGCGATATCGTCGGCCCAGGTCATTACTGTTATCTCTCTGATATCCGGTGTGTGCTTCGTAATATACGCTAAAAGATGGGCTGCAATATCACCGTCAAAATATTCTGTAAATTCTGTGTAAGCAAGGGCTACAGGGTGCTGCGCGGTGGGCTCTGTGTTAATAATTTTGTCAACCTCTTCTTGATAAACCATGTGGGTAAGCGCGTCCTGAAGCAAGGCTATGCTAGAATAGCCCACGTCCGCCGAGATAAATTGCGTGGCGCAGCGCATCTCTATGTTGTATTTATGCTTAAATACAACAATGCCTGCGATATCTGCCGCTTCATCTATCATAATTATTTTCGCTGCCTCATCCAGCCTGCGCAAGCGTGCGGCGGCGGCCAGATGCACTTGTGTAGCACCTATGATTAATATCCGCATATCTCACCTCTAAAGGCCTAATGGTTTGCCATATCTATCAATGTATCCCACATCAGCTGTGATTCCTCGATTATTAGCGCAGTATCGGCACCTTCTCGCCACAAATGGTCTGTAATAAAGCTTGGCTGCATACCGGGTATAAAGGCGCTTAGCATAGGCACGGCATTTTCGGGATTGCGCAAATGCAACATTAACGTTTCGTATACAGACCGTGAATCGTGGTGGGCATGTAACGCAGAAGCCACCCAGGCATCAGCATTTTCAGCATCGTGGGCTGCTGCCGTCCACATTTGCCACGCAAACAAAATGGCGTCCACTTCTTGGGGTGAAAAAGTATGGGGTATGGCGTGAATATCAGCTATAGAAATAAAATGGTGGCTATCTGCGGAAGGGCCTGTGGGAAAGGCTACAAAACCCCAAGGGTCTTCCATATTTGCCAATTGGGGCAACAAATATGCGCCGCCCAGAAGCATAGCCGCATTACCATTGATGAAGGATTGGTGATGCCAATCCCATGATGCATCTGCGGGCCAAGATGTCACGATGCCTTCATTGAAAAGGTTTTGTGTAAATTCTATGGCTTGTGTAAATTCGGGTGTTGTTGTGGGATTGTAAAACTGCCCGGTGGTGGGGTCGTATCCTACAAAGCCTGTGCCGTTTGATGTTAAGGCTTGCTGGAAAAAGTCATGAGAAGTTGCCAATATAGGCATAGCATTTGTGTTTGCAGCAACTTGCCGCGCTGCATCTAAGAAGTAATTCCATCTCCAGGCACCTATAAGTTGAAAGTCGAAAGGAAATTGAGAGCCTACACCAGCTTCTCCCAAAATGCGCATATTAAAAAACAAGCCATCGCCTTCCACTACGCCGCCTTGGGACCAGCCGTGAGGAATATTGTTTATCATGGTAACGTCAATGGTGGCGTAATTCCAGTTTATATAGGGTACATCCCTGAAATTAGCGGCAGGGCCATCCAATGGAGCAAAAAGGCCGTTCATATTCATTAACACAAAGTCTTGGGGCCCTAGCACAAAGATGTGGGCGTAGGGGGTTTGGTTTCCTATGCTTGCAGCGGCAATTTCGGCCACCATGGACTGATTGCCCATATTAACTTCCCGCAAACGGAAATTATATCTGGCCTCAAGCTCTCTTCGGGCGTCCAAAACAGCTTGTTGTTGGGCGTTTCCGGGCTCGAAGGTATCGGTGTCATAATCGCCCCACCAATTAGCAACGACAATTTCCATGCCGCCTAAATTTCTTTCTCCTTCACCGCCAAAAAATGGTATGTCTGGCGCAGGGGTGTAGGCATAATCTACATCCTGTCCATTATCTGCGTCAATGTTGCGGCCATTATGGTCATCGTTGGATGTCACCATAAAAATAATAACACCCAGTATCGCAAGAAGCAACACCCCGCCAATTATCAGTCCCGGTCTAAAAAATTTGTGATTTTTCAATGTTCTTTCCCCTTCCTCATTCTATAATTACATTTAATTTTATGTTTAAAGTTTACCTTTCTTGTCCACAATCTTCTAATAGGCTGTCCCTTTGTCAAATTTGCAAGCAATTTAAAAAGCCTTCCCATTTGAGGTAGGCTTCGTGTTGGTTAGCAATATTACATAGGAAATCTCCTAAAATGTGAAAAATACCTCTTGACGTGGGAAAAAAAGCCTGTTATAATAGAGGTCTGTATAATTTTAGGGCATGGCAAAACGCCATATGTCCCCATCATTTCCATATAGTATATCACAGTTTCCAAAAAAAATCAAGACAATTTTTATGTAAAATTCTTACTTAATAAAATGCTGCTGTAAAGTTCTAAGAAAAAATTTTGCCGTAAGGGAGTAGATGCGCTATGGAGAAAAACAGAATACGCAAGCTGCAAAGCGGCGGCGTAGACCGTATGAGCTATTCCAGAATTGACGAAATTTTGTCCATGCCCAATTTGATAGAGGTGCAAAAGGACAGCTACAGGTGGTTTCTTGAAGAGGGGCTGGATGAAGTTTTTAACGACATTTCGCCCATCACCAATTACGGCGAAACCCTTGTGCTGGAATTTGCAGGGCATTATCTGGATGAAACCGATTCTAAATACACCATCGAAGAATGTAAAGAGCGCGACACAACCTACGCCGCACCGCTGCGCATAAAGGCGCGTTTGCGCAACAAGGACGCAGGCGAAATAAAGGAACAAGAAATCTTCATGGGCGAATTTCCGCTGATGACAGATACAGGCACCTTCATTATAAATGGCGCAGAGCGCGTTGTGGTTTCGCAGCTTGTGCGCTCTCCCGGCATATATTATGATATTGATTATGATAAGGTAGGAAAACAGCTTTTGTCGGCCACGGTGATACCAAACCGCGGCGCATGGCTGGAATATGAAACAGACAGTAATGATATTTTTTCCATAAGGGTGGACAGGACGCGTAAAATACCTGTCACCTGCTTTATACGCGCCATGGGTGTAGCCACTGACGCCGAAATTGTAGAGCTTTTTGGCGAAGAGCCCATGCTGATGGCCACCATCGAAAAAGATGTGAGCAAAAACAAGGACGAAGGCCTTTTGGAAGTTTACAAGCGTTTGCGCCCCGGCGAGCCGCCTACGGTTGAAAGCGCGGAATCTCTTTTGCGCAGCATGTTTTTCGACCCCAAACGCTATGACCTTGCAAAGGTTGGCCGCTATAAATTTAACAAAAAACTGGCCTTGCGCAGCCGTGCAAAGGGTCACACATTGACCCAAGATGCCATAAGCCCCCTTACAGGCGAAGTTTTGGCACGCGCCGGTGATATTGTCACCCTGGACATGGCCGATGCCATACAAAACAGCGGCGCAGGCTATGTGTGGGTTAAGGCCGTGCGCGGCGATGAAGAAGTTTCTACGAAAATTTTGACCAACAATACAGTTGCCATAGACGCTTTTCTTGCCCTGCGGGACATAGACCCCGCCGTTGTAGGCATAAAGGAGAGGGTCCATTTTCCTGTGCTTATGGACTTGATGGAGCAACACGAAGACGACGCAGAGCTTATTTTGGCCCTTAAAGCCAACAAAAGCAAGCTTGTGCCAAAGCATATCACCGTGGATGACATGATGGCGTCCATAAACTACGTCATCGGGCTGGACTATGGCATTGGCAACCGTGATGATATCGACCATCTTGGCAACCGCCGCATCCGCGCGGTGGGCGAGCTTTTGCAAAACCAGTTTCGCATTGGCCTGTCCCGCATGGAGCGCGTTATCCGCGAGCGTATGACGATACAAGACCTTGAAGGCATCACGCCGCAAGCCTTAATCAACATCCGCCCCGTGACAGCCGCTGTGAAGGAGTTCTTTGGCAGCAGCCAATTGTCCCAATTTATGGAACAAACAAACCCCCTGGGCGAGCTTATTCACAAGCGCCGTCTGTCGGCCCTTGGGCCCGGCGGCCTTTCTCGCGACCGCGCTTCCTTTGAGGTGCGAGACGTACACGATAGCCATTATGGCCGTATGTGCCCTATTGAAACGCCGGAAGGGCCAAACATCGGCCTGATAAACTCCCTTTCAACATATGCACGTATAAATGAATATGGCTTTATCGAGGCGCCTTATCGCAAGGTTGATAAAGAAGCCGACCCACCGCGTATGACAGACGAATTTATCTATGTCACAGCCGACGAAGAGGAAAATTTTGTTGTTGCCCAGGCTACGGCCATCCTCAACGAAAACAATGAATTTGTGGATGCCCGCGTACCCGGCCGCTACAAAGATCAAATTAACGAATTTGCTGTTAAAGAAGTTGACCTTATGGACGTTTCTCCAAAGCAGATTGTGTCCGTGTCCACGGCGTTGATACCCTTTTTGGAAAATGACGACGTTTCCCGCGCGCTGATGGGTTCTAACATGCAACGTCAGGCCGTGCCCCTTTTGCGTACAGATTCGCCAATAGTCGGCACCGGCATGGAATATAAAACCGCCAAAGACAGCGGCGTTTGCGTTATCGCGCAAAATAATGGCGTGGTAGAGCATGTTTCAGCTAATTCCATCGTCATTAAAACCGAATCAGGCGCGAAGAACTATTACAAAGTCGTTAAATTTACGCGCTCTAACCAAGGCACTTGCATAAACCAGCGGCCTATCGTGAAAGAAGGCGACCATGTAAAGGAAGGCGACATCATTGCCGATGGCCCTTCTACCAACGATGGCGAGCTTGCCCTTGGCCAAAACCCGTTGATAGGTTTTATGGCCTGGGAAGGCTACAACTACGAGGATGCCATCCTGTTAAGCGAAAAACTTGTGGCCGAGGATGTTTACACCTCAATCCACATTGAAGAATATGAAAGCGAGGCCCGCGACACAAAGCTTGGGCCTGAAGAAATAACCCGCGACATACCTAACGTGGGCGAAGACGCCCTGCGGGACCTTAGCGCGGACGGCATCATACGCATTGGCGCCGAGGTGCGGCCAAATGATATTTTGGTGGGCAAAGTTACGCCTAAAGGCGAGACAGAGCTTACAGCCGAAGAACGCTTGCTTCGCGCCATCTTTGGCGAAAAGGCCCGGGAAGTGCGCGATACATCCTTGCGGGTGCCTCATGGTGAAAGCGGCATTATCGTTGACGTAAAAGTGTTTAGCCGTAAAAACGGTGACGAGCTGCCACCGGGTGTAAACCAAGTTGTGCGCGTATACATCGCCCAAAAGCGCAAAATCTCCGTGGGTGATAAGATGGCGGGCCGCCACGGCAACAAGGGCGTTATTTCTCGCGTGTTGCCCGTAGAAGATATGCCGTTTCTGCCAAACGGCCGACCTCTTGACATCGTACTTAACCCCCTTGGCGTGCCTTCCCGTATGAACATCGGGCAGGTGCTTGAGGTGCATTTGGGCCTGGCTGCAAAAGTGCTTAACTGGAAGGTTGCCACCCCGGTGTTTGACGGCGCAAATGGCGCGGATATCATGGATACGCTGGATTTGGCTGATGACTATGTAAACATCCCCGAAGAAGATTTCGTTGCGAAATGGCAAGGTATTTTGGAGCCTGAAATTTTCGACCAACTGCAAGAAAACCGCGGCCAGGCTGATGAATGGAAGGGTGTCCCCATAAACCGTGACGGCAAGATACGCCTGCGCGATGGACGCAGTGGCGAATTTTTTGATAACCCGGTTACAGTGGGCTATATGCATTATCTCAAGCTGCACCATCTGGTGGATGACAAGATACATGCCCGCTCTACAGGCCCGTATTCGTTGGTAACCCAGCAGCCCCTTGGTGGTAAAGCCCAGTTTGGCGGCCAGCGTTTTGGTGAAATGGAAGTTTGGGCCCTTGAGGCCTATGGTGCCGCATATACGCTGCAAGAGATACTGACAGTAAAGTCAGATGACATTGTTGGCCGCGTTAAAACCTACGAGGCTATCGTCAAAGGCGAAAATATCCCGGAGCCCGGTGTGCCGGAGTCCTTCAAAGTTCTGTTAAAAGAGCTGCAAGCCCTGGCCCTTGATGTGCGCGTGCTAAAAGACAATGACACCGAAGTTGAGATAAAAGAAATGGTTGATGACATTGACGACCTCAACGTGAATATAGAAGGCATGGAGCCCGTTTCTCGTGACGAGCCTTCGTCCTTTGTAAAAAAAGTAAATCGTACCTTTGAAGAATATAACGATAAGGCCGCAACTGCTTTGCTGGAGAAGGTTATGGCGGCGGAAGATGAGCTTGAAAGCGAAGGCATTGAAGACGACGAAGTTGAGGAAGATGAAGATGAAGAAGTTGACGCAAATTTGGATTTTGGAATAAATGAAATTGACGAAATTGATGATGACGAAGAGATGTATGCGGACGAAGAGAGCGAAGAGGAAGGGGATGAGGCTTAGGTGAGTGCATATGCTGAAAGAAACGTCGATAATGCCATTGTTTTTGATTCTATCAAAATAGGCTTGGCGTCGCCCGAGAAAATTAGGGAATGGAGCCGCGGCGAGGTTAAAAAGCCCGAAACCATCAACTATCGTACCCTAAAGCCCGAACGTGACGGCCTGTTTTGCGAGCGTATCTTCGGCCCTGACAAAGATTGGGAATGTCATTGCGGCAAATATAAGCGCATACGCTACAAAGGCACTGTTTGCGACCGTTGCGGCGTTGAAGTGACGAAGAAAAAGGTGCGCCGTGAGCGTATGGGCCATATAGAGCTTGCCGCCCCGGTGTCTCATATCTGGTATTTCCGCGGCATACCCAGCCGCATGGGCCTTATACTGGCCATGTCCCCCCGCTCTCTTGAAAAAGTGCTGTATTTTGCAAGCTATGTGGTGCTAGACCCCATGGAAACAGGCCTTTCTTACAAGACGCTGCTGACGGAAAAGGAATATCGCGACGCAGTGGAAAAATACGGCGAAGGCACTTTCCGCGTGGGCATGGGCGCAGAATCTATTAAAGAGCTGCTTGACGCCATAGACCTTGTAAAAGAAAGCGAAGAGCTAAAAAACAGCCTGAAAACCGCGGTGGGTCAAAAGCGCGTACGTGTGCTGAAAAAGCTTGAGGTTATAGAATCGTTTCGTATATCAGGCAACCAGCCCGGCTGGATGATTTTGGATGCTGTACCTGTTATACCACCGGATTTGCGCCCCATGGTGCAGCTGGACGGCGGCCGCTTTGCAACATCTGACCTTAACGACCTTTACCGCCGCGTTATCAACAGAAACAACCGCCTGAAAAGGCTTTTAGACCTTGGCGCGCCCGAAATTATCGTGCGCAACGAGAAACGTATGCTGCAAGAGGCCGTTGACGCCCTTATTGACAACGGACGCCGCGGCAGGCCTGTTACAGGGCCGGGCAATCGCCCGCTGAAATCTCTTTCAGACCTGCTTAAAGGCAAGCAGGGCCGTTTCCGCCAAAACTTGCTTGGCAAGCGCGTGGACTACTCCGGCCGTTCTGTTATCGTTGTAGGCCCTAATCTTAAAATTTACCAATGCGGTCTGCCAAAAGAGATGGCCATAGAGCTTTTTAAACCCTTTGTTATGAAGCGTCTCGTTGAAATGAACGAGGCTCACAATATAAAATCCGCAAAGCGTATGGTGGAGAGGCTGGAAGAGCGGGTTTGGGACGTTCTTGAGGACGTTATCAAAGAGCATCCTGTTATCCTTAACCGCGCACCAACCCTGCATAGACTGGGCATACAGGCCTTCGAGCCTGTTTTGGTAGAGGGTAAGGCCCTAAAAATCCACCCGCTGGTATGCTCTGCTTTTAACGCGGACTTTGACGGCGACCAAATGCCCGTGCATCTGCCCCTGTCGGTGGAAGCCCAGGCAGAATGCCGCTTCCTGATGCTTTCGCCTAACAACTTGCTAAAGCCATCCGATGGCGCGCCTATCACGGTGCCTTCCCAGGATATGGTTTTGGGCATCTACTATCTTACAATCGAGAAAAAAGGCGATATGGGCGAAGGCAAAATCTTCAAGGATGAAGAAGAGGCCATGCTGGCTTATGACAACCACCTCATCACATTGCACGCCAGAATAAAGGTGCGCAGAATTTTTGAGATTGATGGCGTTATGCAAAGCAAGCTTATTGAAACCACCGTGGGCCGCATCATCTTCAACGAGGCCATCCCTCAAGACATCGGCTTTGTGGACCGCAGCAACCCCGAAAATATCTTTAATTACGAAATAGATTTTGTTTGCGACAAAAAGGCGCTGCAAAATATCATTGACAGATGCATCAACACTTATGGCTTTACGGACACAGCCGTTGTGCTGGATAATATGAAGGATTTGGGCTTTAAATATTCCACCAAGGGCGCCCTTACAGTGTCTATTTCCGACATGGAAATTCCTGAGAGCAAGGCCGAAATTATTGATGAGGCCGAAAAGGATGTTGAAAAAGTAATGCGCATGTTCCGCCGTGGTCTTATGACCAACGATGAAAGGCATCAGCGCGTTATCGACATCTGGAACAAGGCCAGCGACACCATCGCCGACAATCTTATAGAAAGCCTTGGAGAATTTAATAACATCCAGATGATGGCAACATCCGGTGCTAGGGGCAGCAAAGCGCAAATAAAGCAGCTTGCGGGTATGCGCGGCCTGATGAATTCACCATCCGGCGAAATTATCGAACTTCCCGTAAAATCTAATTTCCGCGAAGGCCTGTCCGTTTTAGAATACTTCCTTTCAGCCCACGGCGCGCGTAAAACCCTGTCCGATACAGCCCTTAAAACCGCGGACTCCGGCTACCTCACCCGCCGCCTTGTGGACGTATCCCAAGACATCATCATCCGCGAGGAAGATTGCGTAGGCGATACCGCCGAAAAGCCCGGCATGTGGGTTACGGCCTTTACAGATAAAGCCATCGCCGACAGTGACGACTATGAAGTGATAGAATCCCTGCGCGACAGGATTACGGGCCGCTGGTCCATAGATGAAATTACACATCCCGAAACCGGCGAGGTTTTGGTGGACGCCGACAGCATGATTTCCCCTGACGCCGCCGCCGCCATTGAAAAAGCGGACATCCAAAGCGTGCATATCCGCACTATATTGACATGCCGCTGTAAAATTGGTCTGTGCAGCAAGTGCTACGGCGCAAATATGGCTTCCGGCCGCCCTGTACGTACCGGTGAGGCTGTTGGCATCATCGCCGCGCAATCCATCGGCGAGCCCGGCACACAGCTTACCATGCGTAACTTCCATACGGGGGGCATAGCGTCTAATGAGGACATCACCCAAGGTCTGCCTCGTGTTGAGGAGCTTTTTGAGGCCCGCAAGCCAAAGGGCCTGGCCATCATCGCGGAATTTGCCGGCACTGTCTCTATTTCTGACACGAAGAAGAAGCGCGAAGTTATCATCACCAATCAGACGACGGGCGATGTTAAAGAATATCTCATCCCTTACGGCTCGCGCATTTGCGTCCTTAGCGGCGCAACCGTAGAGCCGGGCGATGAAATTACCGAGGGTAGCATATACCCTCATGATATCCTAAAAATTAAGGGCTTGCGCGGCGTGCAGGATTATATGCTGCAAGAGGTGCAGCGGGTGTATCGCCTACAGGGCGTGGATATCAACGA
>WQVI01000052.1 GCA_009781625.1 Defluviitaleaceae bacterium
AGTAGATGGGTGCTGGTGTGCCCCCTGGTCTTCAAAACCTGTGTCGGCGGTTAGAAGCCGCCTGGGTGGGTTCGATTCCCACATATTCCCGCCAAATAAAATTTTGTGACCGATATTATCGGTCCTTTTTTTTGTAAACGGCTATATAGCCGTTTAACTTAAAAATCCACACAACAAAACTTGTCTTTTTCCACAACTGCTTCGTCAGCTTCTCCTTGTGTGCCTTTAGGCACACGGCGTCGTCGCTTCCTTGCATTTGTGAAAAAATCCTGCGTTTTCTTGTATGTCTTTTCAAGTTAAACGGCTATATATAACCGTCAGCTACGCTCCAAAACCCTCAACACCAACACCGTCATGTCATCCCCTGCCATGTCTCCATAATTTTCCTTTGCCGCCGCTAAAATATGCTCTGCAATATCCTGGGGATTACCCGTGCGCAAGTTTGACAGCAAGTGCGTAATCCAGGTATTTTCCGCGCCCTTGCGCGAATCCGCCACGCCGTCAGTCATCAGCACCACAATATCCCCGTGTACTAGCTGCTCTTCATGCACATCTATGTCAACAAATTCCAAAATGCCCACAGGCAGCGTCCAAGAGCCTATTGCGCTTACCTCACCGCCGCGCACCAGATATGATGCCGCCGCGCCAATTTTTACAAATTCTGCAAGGCCGGTGTTCATGTCCAGCAGGCAAATGTCCAGCGTCGAGAAAAATTCGTCATCGGTTTTCAGCAAAAGGGCAGAATTTATCAGCCGCAGGGCGATGTCCTTTTGAAAGCCGCGCTCCATCAGCTCTTCCAGAAGCTCTATGGCGCACTCGCTTTCCTCGCGGGCCCGGCGGCCGCTGCCCATGCCGTCGGACAGGGCCGCAATGCACCGCCCGTCTTTCAGCTGCACCAGGGAAAAGCTGTCGCCGCTTTGAACGCTATCGCCGACGCCCTTGCTGGCCTTGGCCACGCCGCTATGTACATAAAACTTGTGCCTCTCGAAAAACTCCATACGCACCATACGCCCGGCAAAACGCTCTTCCACAAGCTCCATACGCCTGCCCGTCACGCCCGAAAGCACCTCGCCAATTTCCCGGGCCTGCAATGCATCGTCCCTGCGCCCTTTGCGGCTGATGCTAACCTCACATTTGCCCTGCTTGTTTTCAATTACAATCACACTTTCCACCTCAATTCTCAACTTTTCAAGCTCTCTTATGATTTTGTTCTCCAGTTCTTTTTTAAAATTTAGCGCGGCGTCCAGTTCGTCTGCGAATTCGTACATCACGGCGGAAAGGCCCGAAAATTGCTGGGCCACTAATGTTCGGGCCTCTGTTAGCCGCTGTTCCAAATCTTTGGCGGCCTTTTGTTTGCCAAGCTGCGCCCAAAGGGCCTTGATGAAGTCCACCGGGACAATGCACATGCTGGACAGGCCCAAGGGCGCATCATCAATATCAATTTTGCCGCTTTTTTCGCTTTTTTCGGCCAGATATGTCACATATTCATCCATTTCGGCGGCTTTTTCGCCCCAACAATGTTGACTTTTATGGCATTTCACACAAAATTCATTTTTTATGGCATCCGCCAGTTTTTCAGGCCTCGCCGCGGGCTTTTTGCGGCCCACTATCCGCCTCTCAAACAAGGTTGCCAGCTTGCCATACCCCGCTGCAAAGTCGTAAACCCTGCTTGCCACGCGGCTTTTCACCTTGCCCATATATTCGTCATTATCCTGGGTGGCGGGGTTAACCGCCGCGTGTATGTTAAGCAAAAAGCCACGTGGCAGGAAATAAAAGACAGCGGCGGCCACAAGGGCCGAAAGCAGCATCCCTAGGGTTAGCAGGGTTAGGTCGAAATATAGGGCGCAAAGGGTGCCCACGGCGATGAAGCCAAGGATTGGCAGCGGCCGCCCAAAGCCGCGCAGGCTGCCCGCCGCAAAGCCCGCGCAAGACAGCAGCACCGCGAAATAAATATATTCGAAGCCTGTGATGTTAAGCAAAAAGCCCAAAAACACCCCGCAGACGGCACCAATGGCCGCGCCGCCGCTTTGGGCCGCCAGTAACACAATTAAAATGGCAAAAATATGCCGCAAAGAAAATTGCCAGATATATACATCCGACGCGCCCACGGCCAAAACCCCCACCAGCACCACCAGGGAAATAAGTTCTTCATTGCTAAGGGGCTTGCGCTTGGCCCGGGGCGCCACACAGGCAATACCCTTGGACAACACAATTGCCAACGCAAATATCAAAGCCGCTTCCAGCAGGTTTACGGCGAAATAATATGCCCCCTGGCCCCGCAAAAATATAATTACAATGCCCGAGACCACCGACGCTATGGCTACGGCGGCGGCTTGCAGCATAGGTGCCGTCATCTTAGGCCGAAAACTTAAAAACAAATTTGCCAAGCACAAAACTATTATGGCCAAAAGGTATTTCATGGAAAATTCTGCACGAAAGCTGGTAATTATGCCCAGGGCCGCAAACAAAGCCGCCCCGTAAAATTTGTTGCCGCGAAACAAAAAGGCGGAAATATAGGCCAGCACAAAGGGGCTTGCCGCATCAAAAACCAAGGCCCGCGCCGCCAAAAAGCCGCCTGCCACAAGCAAAAATTCCACAGCCGCAGGGCGGCTTATGTTAAATTTCAAGGCCCCTTCGCCCTTATCTTTATCTATGTGCATCGTCCCAGCCTCATCTTCCACAATAAAAAAGACCTGCATACATTATATACAAGTCCTCATAGATATTTTGTCATAATTTGTAAATAACATGAAATATTTTCCAAAATGATTGCTGCTACATCTATTTGTACATAAAAACTGTGTTTTCTGATTGTGCCATGCCGTTTTTCTGATAAAACCGAAATGCCGGCTTTCGCCTGTCTGTCAATAATGTGATGCTTGCCAAGCCGTTTTCTTCGGCATGGGCTTCGATATGTGCAAATAATGCCTTGCCCAGTCCCTGCCCTTGATGATGAGGCGAGACATAAAATTCATCAACATATAGCTCGCTTGTGTCAATCCAAGTTTTCTCCCGTAGGAAAGCGGCACCTGCAATGGAATCATCAATAATTACAACAAAACCCAGAAACCTGCCGTGCTGGGTAAACTCATTGATATAATTGCCGGCCGTTTCCATCGTCCATACATCATTCCAAGGCGGCGCGTTGTATACTTCTATCAAAAGGCGCACGCACGCCTGAAAATCGCCTTTTTCAAATTGTCTAATTGTCATTTTGTAACCTCTCATAATATATGTGATATTGAGGGGGCTGTTTCGGCTAAAGCCGGCATTACCCCCTGGTTCACACTATCTCATCGGCAAATTAGATATATCCACAACATCCCCGTCAAAAAAGTCCGCTTCGTCTCTATCGTGGGTAATTAGCAGCACAGTCTTCCCGGCGCATTTTTCTTTCACCATCTCCATAATTCTCGGCTTCAGCGCCGCATCCATCCCTTTAAAAGGCTCGTCCAAGATAAGCAAGTCAAAATCCGTCACAAGGGCGCGGCACAGGGCCAGCCGCCGCCTCATGCCGCCGCTGTACTCCTTGGCCTTTTTATGGGCATCCTGGGCAAGCTCTGCGCGCTCAAGCAGCTTTTCCGCCACATCCCTGCCTTTGGCCTCATCGCGCAAAACAAACAGGACATTTTCCAAGCCGCTTTTATGCTCCAAAAGTCTATCTTCTTGAAACACCGCCGCAACCTTTCTGCCCCCAAAGCCGACAATTTCACCATGTTCGGGGGTTAAAATGCCCAAAATAAGGTTTATCAGCGTTGTTTTGCCACAGCCCGACGGCCCCATTACAGCAGTGAACTTCCCCTCAGGAAAATCAAGATTAAGATTGGTAAACACAATCTTCTCGCCAAAGCTCTTGTAGATATGCCTAAGTTCTAACATTATTTTTCAGCCCTTTCATCAGCAGCACAAAAACCTTCTCTATAACATAGCTTAGCAGCACAATTGCTATCGTCCACGCAAAGACATCCGCCGTTTGTAGGAAAATCCGCGCTGTGTGCAGGTTAAAGCCGATGGTGTCACGGGCAAGGCCTATAAGCTCTGCCGCGATGCCGGATTTAAAGGCAAAGCCCAGCCCGCTGGACGCCGCGGCAATGATATGAGGTGCCGTGGCCGGAAAATATATATACGCCATCTTCTTGCGGGCGGGCACCTTGAAGACCCGCGCCATCTGCAAAAGCCCTTCATCAGTGCCCTTGATGCCTTCGTATGTGTTAAAATAGACAATGGGCAGCACCGTGATAAACGCGATGAAAGCCGACAGATTTTGCGAATCCATCCACATCCAGGCCAAAATGATGAAGGACGCCACGGGGATGGACTTTATGATGTTAAACACCGGCAGTGTCAGCGCGTAAAGAAAGCGCACACTTGAGGTTGTTGCCGCCATGGCCACACCAACAACCATCGCTAACAAAAATCCTGACACAATGCGCATAAGAGATGCGCCGATGGCTGTCCAAAAATGTGCTTCAAGGGCAAGCTCGAAAAGCCGCGCAAAGGCGGCTATTGGCGACACGATGATGATGGTGTTGGCTATTATCTCGCTGGCTACATGCCAAACGATAAGCCAAAATACCACCGCCAGCGGATATTTAAGGGATGAAATAAAAGGTTTCATTTGGCATTGCTCCCCCCACGGAAGCGGGCAATTCTGCATAAAGCACGCCCAGATAGCCTTCCAGGTAGATTCGCATTTGCGCCCCCGTGATAAACACTTGGTTAGAGCGAGGTATGGCCGCCGCCGCGATATTGGCGCTTGGTATCACGCCAAAATCCACAGCCAGTTGCGCTGCTGCTTCCACATTTCCATTTACAAACTGCACGGATTGTGCATATTCCGCCATAAAAATATTTACCGCATCGGGATTTTCCGCCAAAAACTCGCTGCGCACGATGATGGACGTCATAACAAGGCCGTAATTGGGCTGCACTCTGTTCCATTCTTCCGTCAAGTCCAGCGCGTGGACGGCGTTTTCGTTTTGCATTGTTACGGTGGTTGCAAAAGGTTCTGGTAATAAGGCAATCTCAGCTTGGCCTACCGCCATCAAGACTGCTATCTGAGGATGTTCTGCCTCGGGCTGCAAAATTACGTCCACATTGGGCTCCAGGCCGTTTTGCCGCAAAATATAGTTAAATACAAATTCCGGCGCGGCACCAAGGCCGGAAAAATATACTGTGCGGCCTTCCAGGTCGGCTATCGTGGCAATTTCCCCCGTGGTATCCACGATATGCAACACGCCCATGGTACTAATTCCCAGCACGGTTACGTCCACATTGGGGTTGTTATGCAGCACGGATGCCATATTTGTAGGCACGGCGGCGATGTCCACCGTTCCCTGCACAATCATCGGCACAACCTCTTCGGGCGTGCCCAAAATTTGTATGCTGTAGCTGTTTTGCGTGTTGCCTTCGGCGGCGTCGCGCATCAGGCCCAAAGAGCCCAGGGCAGACGGCCCCGGCAGCACCGTCATGTTGATATGATAGCCCTCAGCCGCCTCGGCGGACGGGGCCCCGTTGCCGCAAGCCGCTGCCAAAGTCAAAATCCCTAAAATTGATACTGTTTGTAAAAGTTTTTTCATTTGTATGCTCCTATTCTGTAGCAATTTTACTTAAAAACAACGAGGCCGCGCGCGGATACAGACAGCGCACCAAGTATGTGTCCGCGCGCGAGCTGAGGCGATTTTTAAGTTGAATTGCTATAATAATTTATCAATAACTTCATCATTTTTCAGGTGACGCATATGACGATACCCATCCCGCCCGGCCGCATCGAACTTGCAAATAGACCGATAGTTGCAATATTTGCAAGGGTGCTTGTCCCTATGCTTTGCGGGTGCCACGTCAATGTTGCCATCCAATATCTCGCGCCCTGCCTTTTTTGCTAGGCCCATCACATGGCCCATCAGGGCATAAAACCCTTCCGCGCTGATGACGGCACTTTCCTTTTTAAAGGACAGGGCATCCTTGGTGCTACCCTTTTTCAAAGATACAGGCAGTATTTGAGAATCCGTCGTCAAATCTCTATCCATGGCGTAAATTACGTCGGCCTCATCCACCACAATGCCGCTCATCTTAAAACTGCGCAAAACCTCGGCTTTGAGGGCTTCCGGGTCGTCCTGGAATTTTTGCCCATATGCAATGACAGGATTTAGCAAATTGAAATAAAAGGCCGCCGCCGGCAGGATTTTTTGCGCAAAGTCCTCGCCTCGCGTCTCGGATAGCTTTTGTATAAAGGCGTGGAGATATACAAGCAGTTGCATATCCAAGCCGTGAAAGGCCTCGCTAAGGGAAAAACGCCGCTGGCCGGACTTATAGTCTATAATTTTAACATACTCCGCGTTATCAATTTCGCCAATATCCACCCTGTCAATGCGGCCGTCGAGGCGCATGGTTGCTTCGCCCAGGGGAATTTCGATTGCGCCTAGGGACAGCCCGTCCTCGTTTTCGGCAAAGTCCGAAAAAGCCACCTCGTTGAAGACCAGGGCAAAGTCGCCCCTTTGCAGATGTTTGGCCAGGGCCGTGGCCGAAATGCGGCTTATCTGCTTCATTTTGCTTGCATAATGCTGATATTTGCCGCTGCTATCCAAAATTTGGTTGGCGGGACTTGCCAAAGTATCCTCGATGGCGGCATCCACCATTTTATGGATGGATTTTTCATCCAACCCGCCTACATCCCCCATTTCCTGCATAGCCTTGCCAAATTGCGATAAGATATCGTGATAGATGGTACCCATATCGACAGCGGTGGCCTCATACAGCTTGCGAGGCCTTGTCGCCAGGTTGTATTCAACAAAATACGAGAAGGGGCAGTTTATAAAACGCTCCAGCTTGGACACGCTGGTACGCATATGGCGGCCATACAGGCCCCTCACGGCTTTTGGCGAAAGTCCGTGGGTTTGCGCGGTAAAAGCCGCTGCCGCCTTGATATTTTCAAGCTTCGCCGCAAACTTGGGCTGGCCGCGAAAATAGGCGTAAGCATCCTGATATATGGGCGCGAGGGCGGTGCGGCCAACCCCCATGGCCATGGCCATATCGCCGAAAACCGCCTGGGGCGCGGCAATATGCGCTACGGAATTTTCTGGAAGCTCTGCCATATGGGTTATGGAAATTTGCGGAAAAAGCTCTGTCAGTCGCTCTATCAGCCGGGTAGGGGAGCTTGCGCCACCTTCCAGGTCGCCATTATGATACGAAATTACCAGATATTCCCTTGGCTTTGCAAAGCTGGCATAAATCAAAAATTCTTCTTCGTAAATTTTCGCGACATAATCTTTGGCCAAATTCATGCCGTCGCCCGCCAGAGTGCTTCTGTCGCCATCGCCCAAAAGCCCGCCGGTTTCGGGCCGCGAGGGCAGGGCCCCCTCATTTGCGCCGAGGATGATAAGGGCCTTTATCTCGCCAAAGCGGCTGCGGCGCAAATCGCCCACCACCAGCTGGTCCAGGGATGGCGGGGCAATGCCCAAATCCGTCATGCCGGCTTCCAAAATTTTGGCAAAATCCCCAAAAGTTTCATGGCCTTCGCCCAAAATCTCGACAAGCTTGTCCAGGGTGCCCATTATCTTGCCCCAAATTTGCTCATGTTGGCGCAGGGCCTCGTTGTCGCCGCTTATCTGCGCCTTCGCAATCCAGTCGGCCATGGTTTGGTCGATGCCATTATCTTTCGCGAAGCAGTAAAGCCCAGCGGCGATATCCGCGATTTTATGGGACTTTTTCGGTCCGCCAAGGGACGTAAAGGGGGCCATAAGGGCCGCGGCCTTGGCGCGGATGGTGTTTATGCCATCCAAATCGTCCTCGGGGCCAAAACTAAAGCCATCAAGCCACGCTTTGCCCCGGATATTGTAGGCCAAAACATAATTTTCCAGTAAATCTACTTCATCAGTCGGTATCGGTGAAAGCGCGCAGCGCAGCAGGCGAAAAACCGCCTCGTATTGCCAGTTTGTGGACGCAACCTCAAGGGCGGCAAAAATCATCTCCGCCAAGGGATGGCCCAAAATGTCCCGCCGGTTATCCACAAAAACGGGTATGCCGTATTGGGAAAAAATGGCGGGCATATACTTTTCGTATTGGGCCAAATTTGTGGCCATCATGCCTATATCGCAGTATCTATAGCCCCTGTCCCGCGTCAGCATCGTCACCGTCTTTGCAGCCGTGGCAATTTCGCCGAAAATAGTGTCGGCGGAAAAAATGCGGATGTTTTTGGGTTTTTCGACAAAAGTATCAGCGGATTGACCCAAGAAATTGGCGCATAAAAACCCGATGTCGGGGGCGCCTTCGTATCGCCAGGGATTATCCAAAAAGATTGGCGCATCAACCGCAGCACCAAGGCCCTCGGCGATGAAATTTATCTGGCGCATGGTGTCTTTGGCCTCAAAAAAAGCGTCAAATTTGTTGATATCATCAAGTTTTGGCGAGTTTACGCAAAGGGTAATCTTTACAGATTTTGCCACGGAAATAAGGGCCGACAGGACTTTCTTATCCTGGGGCGTAAAGCTTTTAAAGCCGTCAATCCAAATTTCCGCGCCGCGCAAAAAGTCCGCTTGTGGAATTTTCTCCGCCAAGACGTCCAAAATTTCGTCCGAGGAAATGTATTCTTTTTCCAGATATTCCTTGTAGGCCAAATAAATCAAATGCAAGTCTAGAAGCTTTAGGCGCAGGTTTACAGCCGTCTGGGCCTCGGCCCTTGCCAAAATTTCGGCGGGGTTTATATTATATTGAAAAAATTCTGTGATAGAGGCGGCCAAAGCGTCCACAAAGCCCTTTTTCTCGCGGCTTGATTTAAAATAGACCAGCTGCTTTTTGTTTTCATTTACAATTTTTCTCAGCAGCATATGCTTGCCGGCATCTTCTAAAATTTTCCTTTCGATGCCGCCGGTTTTGCCAAACACATAGTATGAAAGACGATGGAAGGACAGCACCTGGGCGCGCCAAAGGCCACGGCTTCCCGTGGCGGCTATCAATGCTTTTTCAGATTGAAAGGAAAATTGCTCCGGCACTATAAGTATCAAAGGATTATCGCCGTCGCCATGCTGCTTTTCGGCAATTTCCTTGTGGCAAAGGGTGGTTTTGCCTGTGCCGGGCAGTCCCAGGATATATTGCACGCGCATAAAAAATCGCCCCAGTAAAATTGGAGTGGTAATAAAAAAACAATGCACCATGATATTTTAAACCACGGAAACCACGGATGGACACGGAAAAACCTTGCCTTCATGCACTTTCCGTGTATTTCGGTGTATTCCGTGGTTTAAGGTTTTAAAGTTGCGTTGCTTGGCCACCATTTTCGTAAAATTGCTATTAGCTAGTATAATTTGGAAGAGGCCATAATAAGATGTAATAAACAAGCATTTGAGGAGGCACAATATGGTAAAATCTAGATTTGTAGTATTACAAATGAAAGATATAGTGCGCACGGGAATTTTTATCGCTATAGGCCTTGCTTTGCTGATTGCCTTAATTTGGGCTATCATGCCAAGATCCGGCGAGGACGCGGCCGCGCATAATTTCATACCCGGCACCTACACATCCTACATCATCCTGCACAACAGGCCCGTCAGCGTATCCGTCACCGTGGACGAGGACAGCATAATAGACATCGTCCTGTCGGACATGGCCGAGACACAAGAGGTCTTTTACCCGCTTTTTAGGCCGACGATGGTGACGCTGTCGCAACAGGTGATAGAGATGCAATCTACCAACATTGAGGCACCCATGGAAGCGGCCATGACAAGCCGCATCCTGCTGGATGCCATAGATAACGCCCTTATGCAGGCGACTTTGGAAACCGACTTCACGCCTCAATAATTTTAGGCAAAACGGTGTTACCCAATATCTCCACAACGGCATAGCTCTTCCTTTTTGTGCCTCTGGGTTCTGTGATGCTTCCCGGATTTAGGAAGACTATGCCATTTTTTTCAAAAACCACGGGCACATGGGTGTGGCCAAAAAGGCATATATCCGCCCTTTTGGCCGTTGCAAAGGAAACAATTCCATCATAACCTATTCTTAGGTTGTGGTTATGGCCATGGCAAATCCAAATTTTTTTGTCGCCTAGCTTTATCAGCAATTCGTCGGGAAGGTGGCTGTGATAATCGCAATTACCAGGCACCATATGAAAAGCCATATCCTGGAACTTGCTTGCGACTTTCTCGCAATCTTCCAAACAGTCGCCCAAAAACATCACGCAGGCTACATCATTTGCGTGCTTTGCCACAACGTCTTCCATAAGCCGCGTCACACCGTGGCTATCGCTTAAAACCAGAATTTTCATAAACCTGTCCAATCCAAATCCAGAAAGTGGTGTTTAAATAATTTTATAACCACGAAAAACACGAAAAACACGAAAAATGCTCTGTACCTATGTGGTTTTTTCGTGCTTTTCGTGCTTTTCGTGGTTAAAGTTCACTAGGATTCGTCCAATCTATCCCTCACAAGCCCCAAAGCCTGGCCCCTATGGCTTATTTTGTTTTTCCGGGCCACATCCATCTGCGCCATGGTGATGCCATATTGCGGCACGTAAAAAATAGGGTCGTAGCCAAAGCCGTCGCCACCGGCGGCGGCATAGGCAATTGTGCCGCGTATCTCCGCCCTTTCGGCGATGATGTCGCGGCCCGGCTGCGCTATGGCAATTACGCACACAAAGCGCGCCCCGCGCCCATCTTCCGGCACATCAGCAAGCATCTCCAATATTTTGGCATTGCGCACAGGATAAGGTGTGTCCGTACCCAAAAAGTTTGCAGAATCCACACCGGGTTCGCCGTCTAAAGCGTCAATCATCAAGCCGGAATCATCCGCCAGCACAATTTTGCCACAGGCATCACAAATCTCCCGGGCTTTTTTCGCTGCGTTTTCCTCGAAAGTAGTCCCGTCTTCCACAACATGGATGTTCACGCCGATATCGTCCAGGGACAGAATATTATACGCGCTGTCCGCGAAAAAGTCCCTAATTTCTCGGATTTTCCCCGGGTTGCGCGTGGCAAAAACTATGTCAGTCAAATTAGTCTTCATCAATAGGGTCGTTTGGGTCTATAAGCCCATAGGTGCCTTGGTTGCGCTTGTACACCACATTTATCTCATCCGATCCGCTATGGCGGAAAACAAAGAAGCTATGGCCCAGCATTTCCATGGACATAACGGCTTCTTCGGGGTCCATAGGCTTTAGCGGGAAGTGCTTGCGGCGCTCTATCACAATTTCATCCTTCACATCATCTTCCACTTCCACCGCGTCATCTTCGGGCAAACTAAACATTCTAAATTCGTCTTTAAACGAGCTATCGCGGCGGGATTTGTCTTTTAGGCGTTTTTTATACTTTATCATCTGCTTGTCCAGCACGTCCACGGCACCGTCAATGGCGGCGTACATGTCGGGCGCGGTAACTTCCGCGCGCAAAAGACGCTTGTTGCTAAGCGGTATGGACACCTCAACTTTGTTATCAGACCTAACAACGGAAAAAGTAACGAAAACATCAATGTTTTCGGGGAAAAGACGCTCTAGGCGGCCAATTTTCTTCTCGGTTTTGTCCTTCATATCCTGAGAGACAACCAAATTTTTACCGGTAAATGTAAATTTCATAATCTCAACTCCTTCGTTTGCATGTATATATCCATTTTATATCAGCAACTACCTTATGTCAACAGAATAAATAGTACCTGATGTCTGCACATATTTTGTGTTGATATACCGCATCGACCCCGCCGCAATTTCGTAGGTGCCTTCAACAAACACAGCCGTAGGCGTTATGCGCCCATCGGCCACAACGTCAATATATATGGTAATTTGCCCCGGCACGGCCTTCCAGGCCACTGTGCCGTCCAGCAGCGGATGGGGTTCGTAATGGGGGCCGCTGCGTATGCCGCTGATGCGGCCGATAAACTGGCCCGCTTGGCGGTCGTACACTCTCAGGCCCTCGTGGTAATGCCTCAGGGTAAAGTCCCGCACGCCTTCGATGCGTATGGTATATTCCACAACAGCATCGGCCTGGCTAAGGGCCGCGCCCGGCGACGTAAACCGCCACGCGGTGCCGGCCAAAACCACAAGTATCAAAATAATCACAATCAAATCTACTATGCTTATTTTGCCAAACAACTTTCCGTTTTTATCCATTTTTACCTCACCTCGCTGTCGTCATGATATCTATTATGAAGCCCCTGCCGGCATAGCCCCAGCCGGCTATAAACATCTCCTGGCCCACGG
>WQVI01000053.1 GCA_009781625.1 Defluviitaleaceae bacterium
AGCCAAAAAGCCAGTGCACCACAGGGCCGAAGCAATCCAGACAACGTCAACATCAAAATTTATACACATCGGTTACCTGGATTGCTTCGGACTTGCACCGCATCATAATTCAACTGCCGTAGTCCTCGCAATGACAGTTCAACTGTCGTGGACATCCGGCAGCAACGCAACGTCCAACTGTATTGACGATTGCGAGGCCAACGGCAAATCAAAAAACCAACACAGCCCAAGGCCGAAGCAATCCAAAATGCCCATCATCAATTAACGCTGCCATATGCCTTCTCATTTTCCTTGATAAGCTGCTCTTTGGTCACGCGCACATCAATAAAATCCCATGGCAAAATCTCATCATAGGGCCTTTCGCGGTGGGCGTAAAAATCCACAGAAAGCCCCGCATCCTCAAAAGCCTGCCGCCATATTTGCCCGCTAAAATGCTCGCTCCAGCCATCAAAGCGGGCACCCAGCCGCCAAGCGGCCTCTATCGCGGCGGCAACGCGCCTATCACCACGGGCCAGAGCACCTTCCATAACGGATGTCTCCGCATCATGATACTTATAGTCAATGCGTTTGCTGCGCATAGATTGCTTCACATGCTTCTGTTTGTTCATAAAATTTTCAGCGGTGGGCTGGCCAAACCACTGAAAGGGCGTAAAGGGCTTTGGCACAAAACAGGATGTGCTTACGGTAACGGCCACAGGCCGCCTGCGCTGCTCTTTTGGCAGCTGATAATACACTTCCACCACATCTTCCGAAAGACGGGCGATAGCCGCAAGGTCTTCCTCATTTTCCGTAGGCAGTCCCACAATGAAATACAGCTTTATCCTGTCCCAGCCGCCCTCAAAGGCCAGCTTCGCCCCTGCGGCAATATCTTCCCATGTGATATTTTTGTTTATGACATCCCGCATACGCTGGCTGCCCCCTTCCGGCGCAAATGTAAGGCCGGATTTGCGGACGGACTGCACCTTTTGCAAGATTTCAGCACTGGCGGCGTCAATGCGCAAAGATGGCAGGGAGATGCTGATATTTTCGTCGGCATAATTGTCGCACAGCAGGGTTGCAAGCTGCTCCAGATGGGGATAGTCGTTACTGGCAAGGGACAGCAGAGAAATTTCCTCATGGCCAGAAGCTTCCAGCTGCTGCTTGGCTTGCGCCGCCAGCGTCTCCACAGATTTTTTGCGATGAGGCCTATAAATATAGCCCGCCTGGCAAAAGCGGCAGCCCCGCACGCAGCCGCGAAAAAGCTCTATCACGGCGCGGTTATGTACGGTTTCTATCAGCGGCACCAAGGGCTTATCAGGATAAAAGGCCCCGTCCATGTCCTTTACAAACACTTTTTGCACCACCGGCGCGGCATTTGGGTTGTTTGGCGCAAAGTCCGCAATAGTACCGTCAGCATTATATTTCACATCATAAAGCGTAGGCACGTAAACACCCGGTATCAAAGCCAGCTTCTCCAAAAAGGCTGCCTTACTGCCGCCAGCAGCTTTATGCGACCCGTAAAGGTTAAACACCTCATGGCAAGCCTCTTCCGCCTCGCCTATGAAGAAAAAGTCAAAAAATTCCGCCAGAGGCTCCGGATTTACGGCGCATGGGCCGCCGCCGCAGATGATGGGATGCTCTTCGCCACGCTCCGCAGCCTTAATTGGGATACCCGCCAAATCCAGCATATTCAAAATATTGGTGTACGTCATTTCATATTGCAGCGTGAAGCCCACAAAGTCAAAATCTCCCAGCGGACTGTAGGTTTCTAGGGACTTTAGCGGCAAGCCATTATCCCGCATCAGCTTCTCCATATCAGGCCACGGCGCGAAAGCCCTCTCGCAATACACATCCGCGCGGCTGTTAAAGGCCCCATACAAAATTTGCAAGCCGTTGTGGGACATGCCCACCTCATACACATCAGGAAAGGCAAAAACAAAGCGCGTGGCCACATCGGCGGGGTTTTTGCGCACCATATTAATTTCATTGCCAACATAGCGGCCGGGTTTTTCTGCCGCAAGCAGTATTTTATCAGGATACATCGGCATCCTCCTTAAATGTTTAAAAAGCTTTGTGTTTATGTGGTTCTTTTTCGTTTCTTTGGTTGTTTTTGTTTTTTCGTGTTTTTCGTGGTTTTCGTGGTTAAAGGTTTTTTATCAGGAATTATTTTTTCGTCACTATCCTCCTTAGGGACTTTGTGCTTATGTGGTTTTTTCGTGGTTTTCGTGGTTTTCGTGGTTAAAGGTTTTTCATCAACCACTATCTTCTCGTCACTTCCTTGATATTTAACCATCGCAAGGGACAGCATGTCCCCCACCCGGCGATGCTGTTTGTTAAACATAATGGCCAAAGAGCCCACAATGTCAACAACACGCAGCATATTACGCACAAAGCTTTGTGCAAGGCTAATGTGGCTATCATCCCGCCCACGCACAATAAGGCCAAAAAAGCGTTTTGCCGGCGTTTGGCCGCCCCCGAAAACTTCAAAATAGATGTTGTAAATTGTAAAGACGATGAAGAAGGCAATGAGGACAATAACCATGGCAAAAACATTCATATCAGTGACGGCAAAGTCGCCACCGGACACCATCCTGGCCGCCCCGGAAAAGATGGCCGCAAAAAAGACGCCCACAATAACAATGTCCATGGCGGCGGACAGGCTTCGCGAGGCGATATCGGGCGCATCTTGCTTGCTGCGCAAGCTTTGCCAGCTATACATGGTATGCGCCAAAATTTGCGTCTTTGGCGTTATTAATAGCGTAGCCAAATAGGCAAAAAACATCAAGGCCCCTGTGCCTATGGGGTTAGTTACAAGATCAACAAGGCCCAGGATATCCGTTGGAAATTGGCCAAAAACAGCCAAAATCCCGGAAAAAAGAAGGGTGAAAACACCAAAATTTACGATAATTGTTGAAGCTGTTATCACAAAAATGCGTAAAAAGCCTAGCCTCATCACCATTTTGGCACTTTGGATAATGGCCGAAAGAAAGCGATGGCTGCCATCCAGCGTTAAATTCATCGCAAAAAAGGAGAAGGTGCGGATGGTGATGAAAATTAGTGACAACACAATTAGTATAGGCAAAGCCAAATTAAATATGGCGGAAAGATTTACGGCGGCAATAAATGTAAAAATAACCAAAAAGGGCACAAACAAAAGGATAAACGCGAAAAGCACCGTCAATACAGATACTGCGGCCTTTCCGGCGGCCTTAATAATATCCAGCACATCCGTATCCTTGCCCTTGTCATGCCTGCAAATAACCGCGCCTATCGCTGCCTGCCACATCAAAAAAAACGCAATAACAAACAGTATCACAATGACAATAATGCCCAAAATGATACCCTCTGTTATGGTTTGGTTTCCCGTAAAATTAGGGATGGCGGGCAATATCACAGCCAGGCTAACCTGGGCAAAGGCAAGGGTTACGATGATGAAAACGCTGCCTATAAGCCCCATCATACCCGCCTGCAACGCAAAAGTTTTTTTATAGCTTGCAAAAGCAATATCCGTCAACATAGCAATATTGCCTAATTTATCGTGTTTTTCCAAAACTTCTCCCCCACGTAAATTGCTATTTTTTTCATTATACAATAATTCTTGCCAAAAATCTAGTATAGAAATCATTGATGCCAAAAAACACTATTAACCACGGAAAACACAGAAATACACGGAAAGTGCATGGACGCAAGGTTTTTTCCGTGTATTTCCGTGTTTTCCGTGGTTAAAATATCTTTCACCCATTATAGGGCTGGTAATTTGCCTAAAAATGGTGTACAATAAGTCTAAAACCATTGAGGATTAATGAGGGAGAATACTTATGAAAACACGCATAGCTGATATTTACAAGGATTCTGCGCAATTTATGAACAAAGAGCTGCAACTTAACGGCTGGATACGCACCCTGCGCGATAACAAGCACTTTGGCTTCATAGAGCTTAACGACGGCAGCTTTTTCAAGGCCATACAAATCGTTTTTCATGAGGACATGCCAAATTTCGCCGAAATTGCGAAGCTGCTGACGGGCAGCGCAATTGTGGTGAAGGGCAAGCTGGTGGAAAGCCAGGGTGCAAAGCAGGCTTTTGAGGTGGTGGCCACGGAAATTGCCGTGGAAGGCATAGCCCCAGAGGACTATCCCCTGCAAAAAAAGCGTCATAACTTCGAGACGCTGCGCACCATGGCCCATCTGCGCCCCCGCACCAACACCTTTTCCGCCGTTTTCCGCGTGCGCAGCATGGCCGTTTACGCCTTCCACAAATTTTTCCAAGAGCGGGGATTTGTCCATGTCCACACGCCCCTGATAACCGCCTTAGACGCCGAAGGGGCAGGGGAGATGTTTGCCGTAAGCACCTTCGATTTTGATAATATCCCAAAAGATGACAGCGGAAAAATTGACTATACCAAGGACTTTTTCGGCAACTCTGCCAAGCTAACAGTTACGGGCCAGCTGCAAGCCGAGGCCTATGCCCTGGCCTTCGGCGATGTTTACACCTTCGGCCCAACTTTCCGTGCAGAAAATTCTAACACATCGCGCCATCTGGCGGAATTTTGGATGCTAGAGCCTGAAATTGCCTTCGCAGACCTAACCGACTGCATCGACCTTATCGAAGACATGATAAAATACGCCACGAAATATATCCTGGACAACGCCCCCGAAGAAATGGAATTTTTCAACCAGTTTATCGAAAAAGGCATCATCGAAAGGCTGCAAAACGTTGTAAATTCAGACTTTGGCCGCATTACTTACGGTGAGGCCATCGAGGTTTTGGAAAAATCTGGTCGAAACTTTGAATATCCCGTAAAATGGGGCATCTCGCTGCAATCTGAACACGAACGTTATCTGTCCGAGGAAGTTTACAAGCGCCCCGTCTTCGTGACGGACTATCCAAAGGGCGTAAAGGCCTTCTACATGCGCCGCAACGATGACGGCAAAACAGTGGCCTGTACAGACCTGATGGTACCCCAAATAGGCGAGCTTGTAGGCGGCAGCCAGCGCGAAGAACGTCTGGACGTGCTGGTAGATGCCATGGGCGAAAACGGCCTGGTGCCGGAAGACTACCAATGGTATCTAGATTTGCGCCGCTTTGGCGGTGCCGTACATTCCGGCTATGGCCTGGGCTTCGAGCGTTATTTGATGTTTGTAACAGGCATGACAAACATCCGCGACGTCATCCCCTTCCCGCGCTATGTCAACCACGCAGAATTTTAATTAAGCGTGCATGGATGGCAAGAAAATAATGTTAATTACGAAATCTATAACCACGAAAAACACGAAAAACACGAAAAAACCACATAAGCACAGAACATAGAATTGGTTAGCTGGATTGCTTCGGCCTTGTACTGTATTATAATTCAACTACCGTTGGCCTCGCAATGACAATTGAACTATTGCGGACTTCCAAAACAATACAACCGTTCAACTGTATTGACGATTGCGAGGCCAACGTCAAGTTAAAAAACCAAATCAACAGACGTATACACACGTAGGGGCGGCTTGCAGCCGCCCGTGATGGAGGCCATATGCATTTATACAAAACCACCCACCGCGAAAAAATCTTCAAAGGCAAAATCTTCGATGTCTTCGTTGACGATATCACCCTGCCGGGCGGCGGCACCGCCAAGCGGGAAATTGTCATGCACCATTACGAAGGCGTGGGCATTTTGCCCGTGGATAATGACGGTAATGTCTTCCTTATAAAGCAATACCGCCATCCCTTGGGCCGCGAAGTAATAGAAATACCCGCCGGCATGGCAAGCCCTGGCGAAGCCCCCGAAGCCTGTGCCGTGCGCGAGCTTGAAGAAGAAATTGGCTATCGCGCCCAAAAGCTGACGTTTATCACATCCGTCAACAACACCGTCGGCGTAACCAATGATAAAATACATCTGTATGTAGCACAGGACTTGATAAAAACCACCCAAAACCTGGACGTGGATGAATTTTTAGAGGTTGTGAAATATAGTCTGGCAGAATGCGAGGCGATGATTGCATCCGGCGAAATAATTGATTCTAAAACCATTTTAGCAATTTATGCGTATATGTTGATGGCCCGCGAATAAGCTATTTAGTGGTAGCTTGTTTGCGGGGGTGTTTAACATGCAGTGGAACAAACATAAAATATTGGTGGCTTTGTCCATAGGCGCAGGTCTTATTTCCGGCGTTTTGCGTCCCGCTTTTATGGCCGATGCCGCCTTGGACAGCCTCATCGCAAGCCTGCACCACTTCGCCGCCACTTTTGACGCCCAAAACATCGGTACCACTGCCTTTTTCGAGGGAATTTTGCGCTATGGACGCGCCATGCTGCTGATATGGGCCTGTGCCATGCTGCCAAAAGCCCATTATGCCGCCCTTTTGGTGCTATATCTTCGCGCCATGTCCCTAGCCTTTTCTGCCGCAATGATGGTTGCGGCCTTTGGCGGCGCGGGCTTTATGTATGCCGTGGCCCTTTACGGTCTGCAAAATCTGATAATTATGCCGCTTTACGCATATACTGTCTATTTTATGGCAAAAAACGATTTAAAGCTGGCTATAAGGCCGCCGGATAATTTTACGCCGGTGGTGAAGCTGGCCGCGCTGGGCCTTGGGTTAATGGCGGCGGTATCGGCAATAGAGGCCTATGTTTCGCCCATGTTGTTTGAGATGTTACGATGACGACATTTCCTTTATAGGAATGTCGGGTAAACCCGACTAGAAGTAATGGTTACAAACCATGTCTTCGACTTGTAGTCGTTACTTCTAGTCGGGTTTACCCGACATCACACGCTGTGTAGAGGGGTGTCTATCAATAAACCGGAGGTAGCAATGAACACCAAAAGAATAAAATCCGTAGTCCCCATATACCTCATGGCGGCGGCCTTTCTGCTGTACGCCCTAATTTTCCCAATGTACCGCATAACAGACGTGGTGATAGCCCTGGGCATATCCATTTTGCTATATTTCGCCGCGGGCTTGGTCTTTCGCGGCAAGGTGGTGGAAGTGCCGCGGGATATCCCTTTTGAAAAATCCGGCAACAGCACTGCGGATGGGATGATAGCCCAAGGGCGCGGCTATATCCGCCGCTTGGAAGAGCTTCGCAGCGAAATTGCCGATGCAAAAATTAGAGGCCAAATTGCAAACCTTCAAGAAATTTCCATACAGATTTTTGAATTTATACAGAAAAATCCCGGCCATGCCCGCAAAATCAACACTTTTATGGATTATTATTACCCCACCGCCATAAAATTTCTGGAAAGCTACGCCAAGTTTGATGCTAAAAGTGTCAAGGGCGAAAATATAAATGCAACCATGACGAAAATTTCAGAATCCCTAAGCAAAATTGAAGAGGCCTTTGCCCACCAACTGGACAGCCTGTATTCTGACAAGGCATTAGACATCACAACCGACATCGCCGTGCTGGAAAATATTATGAAAAGCGAGGGCGTGATATAATGTTGAAGAAAAGACCCTTTGCTTGGATTTTGGCTGTTGCCGTGATGATACTGTCTGTTTTCATCGGCGCATACACCAGTTATGCAGGTATGCGAAACACCGCAGCCGGGGCTTTTGATGCCCAAATAATGCCCGTGGTACACGAAGCTATGGTGCCGGCCTTTAGGATGCAACAGGCAGTATCAAACTATCTTAGCGATGCAGAGCTTCGCGCCATAGGCATTGGCCCCATAGTTGACGAAATACAAGCTACAGACGACCCCGCGCGCATTTATCAGCTTTTTGTAGAGCTTAACCGCGCCGTTTGGGCCATTTACGACCGTCTGGACGACATAAGCCCATCCGATGCAAACCGCGCAATAGCAATAAATTCCCATGCAGATTTTATGTCTTTGGACACAATTATCAGCCAAGCTGGATACAATAATATTGCAAGAGATTTTAACGAGGCACTTGGCAGCAATTTGGGCTTTCTTGTTGGGCCGTTTATAGACGAGATGCCTAGATTCGATTAATACTAATCTCAATTTAAAACATAGAGTGACAAGCTGGAGCCAAAACGCACGCAACGCTCCAAGCGTGCGGCTTTGGCGGAAGCGCAGTCAGTCTATGATTTAAATTGAGATTAGTATGAGGAGGGTTTTTATGAAGAGGATTTTAGCGGGATTTTTAACCATACTATTTGTATTTTTGCCGGCACTGTCTGTTTATGCATCAGGCATACCCAATGTGCCCCACAACCGCGCCGTACTGGATGAAGCGCGGGTGCTAAGCACGGACACCATAACCTATCTTGTAAACGCAAACGACCGCCTGGCCATGGAAACAGGCGGCGAGATAATGTTTTTAACGGTAAATTTTGTGCCCCTTGGGCAAGATATTGAAAATTTTGCCGCCGATGTTTTTAACGCCTGGGGCGTTGGCAGTGCAGAGCGTAATAACGGCATCTTGGTGGTTATAGACGTAGCCGGCGGGGATTATCATATGACCGCAGGCGCAGGCATTGAAGAGCATCTTGGCGGCGGTGCCGTACAGCATTATCTTAACACATATTTCCGCGAACGCTCTATGATAGGTGATTACGACACATCCGTAATAGCCCTGTTTAATGCCCTTGCATCTAACAGCGCAATTTTTCCTGTTGCTGCAACCGGACCCTTCGGAGAGCGTCAAACCCTTCCCGCAGAGCCCGGCATCGGTAGCTTTATACCAACAATTGTCATTATATTTATCGTCCTATGGGTTGTCTCCAGCATCTCACGCGCCGGCCGCCGCGGCCGCATGATGGGCGGCCCGATGATGCCGCGCAGGGGCGGCTTTGGCGGCTTTATGGGCGGCCTTTTGATAGGGCGGGCCATGTCAAATAGGCATCGCGGCGGCGGTGGCCTTGGCGGTGGCGGGTTTACCCGTGGCGGTGGCTCTACAGGCGGCTTTGGCGGCGGCGGCTTTTCCCGCGGCGGCGGATATACTCGCGGCGGTGGCGGCGGGATGCGCGGCGGTGGCCGTAGAAGGTAGGGTAGGGAGTGCCGACTAAACTCGGGATACACCCGGCGGACTTTAGTCCGCAAGCCGCTGTCGGCTTCAGCCGACGAGGCACCCCTCAAGTAGGAGGCCAGCCATGACCGTCTTCAAACTAAAAATCATAGCCTGCATCGCCATGCTGATAGACCATTTCGGCGCGGTCATAATGCAGCCCTGGCTTTACGAACCCTATTTTAACCCCGATATCTACTTTCTTTCACGCAACATCGGCCGCATAGCCTTTCCCATCTTTGCCTATCTCATTGCCCAAGGCTGCTTGCACACAAAAAGCATGGGCAAATACCTGCTTAGGCTGGGTGTGCTGGCCATTATTTCCGAGCCCTTGTTTGACATAGCCTTCGGCAGCTTTTGGGACGGTAATATCAACTTTTTGCGCAACACCAATATCTTCTACACCCTTTTTCTGGGCGTGGCCGCTATTGCCATCTACGAAAACCTACGGCATAACTTCCCAAAGGTTAGCAACTTTGCCGTTTTAGCTCCATTGTCCATGATGGCCGCGGCCCATTTGCTTAGCACCGATTATTCCTTCATCGGCGTCGGCCTAATTTTCCTGATATATCTTATGGGCCCCGAAAACCACACAAACCGCGCCATTGTCCTATCCATCGGCATATTTGCCCTATATTTTGACGACATTATCCATCTCATTTTTGCCCTGATAGCAATAGGCCTAATTGCCCTATACAACGGCAAGCCGGGCCACAACAATGCCACCATAAAATGGGGGTTTTATTTCTTTTATCCCGTACATATCGCAATTTTAATAGCCATTAGATCCCTTTTGTAGCACTCATCAAACCTAAAAAACTTGCAAGTATTCCCTGGCCATGTTACAATAAATGTAATTATTTTAAAGGGGGAGATACCCATGGACATGCGTTGGAACTTGGACGATTTATACACGTCCTTCACATCTGCCGAATTTTTAGCAGACTTTGAGGCCGCCAAAAAAGAGGTGGCAGCTTTTGGCAGCTGGGCCGAGAAGGCCTTCGCAAGCACAGAAGATGCCGGTGGGAAAATTGAGGCCTACCTAAACAGGGTTAACGGCAACAAGATATTTACAAAGCTTTTTGCCTATGCCTCGCTAACGCGCAGCGTAGATGAAAGCAACGAGGACGCCAAAAAATATGCAGACCTTCTGCGGGTGCTTTTCGCAGATATGGCCAAGCCCAGTGTGCTTTTCAAGGGCTTTGTGGCCAATACGCCAAATTTGGACGGCCTTATAGCCGCATCGCCGCTGCTTGCCGAGCACGAATTTATCCTGCGGGAAATTGTAGCGCAAAACAAATATCTGCTGTCTGAAAAAGAGGAAATTGCCATTGCAAAGATGCGCGTCACAGGCTCTTCCGCTTGGGGCGACATGAAGGACATGCTTTTGGCCACAATGAAAATCCCCGTCACCGTTGAAGGCGAGGAAAAAGTGCTGCCCTTGCCCGCCATACGCAATTTGGCCCACGATGCCAATGCCGAAACCCGTAAAGCCGCCTATTTCGCTGAAATGAAGGCTTATGAGGACGTGGAGAAGGCCTCGGCGGCGGCCTTAAACGCCATAAAGGGCGAGGTGCTGACGCAAGTGGCCATGCGCGGGTATCAATCGCCCCTGCATATGACGCTGGTGCAGTCCCGCCTGGAAAAAGGCACCCTGGATGCCATGATGTCCGCCATTGAGGACTTTTTGCCTTCCTTCCGCCGCTATTACAAGAAAAAGGCGCAGTTGCTGGGCCACAAAGGCTCTCTGCCTTTCTACGATTTGTTTGCCCCGGCCGCAAAAGTCAAAATGAAGTTTACATACGAAGAGGCCAAAGACTTTATCCTAGAGCATTTTTACGCATATTCCCAAAAAATGGGCGACTTTACAAAACACGCCTTTGACAACCAGTGGGTAGACGCTGAAGTGCGCGAAGGCAAGCGCGGCGGGGCTTTTTGCGCCAACCTGCACGCCATAGGCCAAAGCCGCGTGATGGCTAATTTTGATGGGTCTTTCAACGATGTTTCAACCCTCGCCCACGAATTTGGCCACGCCTACCACGGCGAATGTCTTAATAACATCAGCTATATCAACACCGCATACACCATGCCCATAGCCGAAACCGCCTCTAACTTTTGCGAGGCCATCATCGCCGATGCGGCCTATAAAAAGGCCGATGCAGACGGCAAATTTGCCATCTTAGAGGCCGAGCTTTCCGACGCTATGCAGGTTGTTGTGGACATATATTCCCGCTATCTTTTCGAGACGCGCCTCTTTGAGAAACGCGCAGGCGGGCCCCTTTCTGTGGAAGAAATTAACAGCCTAATGTTGCAGGCCCAAAAGGATGCCTACGGCGACGGGCTGGACCACGAATGCCTACATAAATACATGTGGGTTAATAAGGTACACTACTACTACGCAGAGCGCAACTTTTACAACTTTCCGTATACATACGGGATGCTTTTTTCCATGGGCCTTTACGCCCAATATCTGGCAGAAGGTGCCGGCTTCATAGAAAAATACGACAAGCTTCTGGCCGCCACAGGCTGCAATTCCCTTGAAGTTGTGGGCGATATGGCAGGCATAGATGTGCGCAAAAAAGACTTTTGGGCGCAGTCCCTTAAAGTTATCGAGGCCAAGGTGGACGAATTCTGCAAATAGTCCCCAACGCTGCCGATAGCCTTGCAACGAATCCAATGTATAATTTAGATATTAACGCCGCCCGGATTGCTACGGGATGCCCACGACAGCCCAACCGTCATTGCGAGGACTACGGCAGTTGAATTATGGATACAGTACAAGGCCGAAGCAATCCAGTTGGCCGATGTGTATGGATGTTGATATTGACGTAAGCTGGATTGCTTCGGCCCTGTACTGCACTGGCTTCTCAACTACCATTGGCCTCGCAATGACAGTTGGACGTTGCGTTACTAATTGGATGTCCTCGACAGTTGAATTGTCATTGCGAGGACTACGGTAGTTGAATTATGATACAGTACAAGTCCGAAGCAATCCAGTTGGCCGATGTGTATAAATGTTGATGTTGACGTAAGCTGGATTG
>WQVI01000054.1 GCA_009781625.1 Defluviitaleaceae bacterium
GTCTTATCCCGAAGCACCTTCGCCTGCTGCCTCGCTGTTGTCTGGTGTGGTGTCCAAAGTTGCTGTTTTGGCAATAATTCGCCTCATCTTTTACGGTTTTGGCGTGGATTTTATCTACGGCACCTGGGCACAAACTGTTCTGGTATGCATAATCCTGCTTACGGTATTTTCAGGTTCTATGCTGGCATATAAAGAGAAGCTTTTCAAGCGGCGGCTGGCATATTCCTCTGTCAGCCAGCTATCCTATGTGCTTTTTGGCGTCATTTTGCTAAACCCCATTGGGTTTTTGGGCGCGATGCTGCATATCATATTCCACGCAATAATTAAAATCACGCTGTTTTTATCTGCCGGGGCTGTCATTCACAAAACTGGCAAGCAATATGTCCACGAATTGCGAGGCATAGGCAAGGCCATGCCCATTACAATGTGGTGTTTCACCATCGCGGCGGTTTCCCTAGTGGGCATACCGCCAACAGGCGGCTTTATCAGCAAATGGTATCTGGCAATGGGCGGCATTTCATCCATATATCCCGTGCTAGGGATTGTGGGTGCCGGTATTTTGCTTGTTAGCGCGCTGTTAACAGGCGGATATTTAATAACTATCTTCGCAAACGCTTTCTTCCCAGGTGCAAAATTTGACTATTCAAATCTTGTAAAAACAGAGGCAGACAAATCAATGACCATACCCCTTATAGTCCTGGCGGCTCTATGCCTTTTATTGGGTATATTTCCGGGACTGATAATTAATTTTATTGACAGAATTTCAGCAATGATATTCTAATTGAGGTGAGCAATCATGACATTATCCGGACATCCCGGCCTGTTAGCTCTGGTGTTCTGGCCCATAATAGGTGCCGTGCTAAGTTATATTATAGGCCGATACAACAAAACTTTGCGTGACCATTTTGCCATATTTGTAACAATCACCACATTTTTGGGCATGGTTGCTATGGCCTTTTTGGCAAGCAATACAAATCCGCCCTATTTTGAGTGGCGCGCCTTTATGGGATTTCGCATATATTTTCGTCTGGATGGTTTCCGCGCTATATATGGTGTTATAACGGCGTTTATGTGGATGATGACCACCCTGTTTTCCAAAGAATACTTCGCCCATTATCGCAACCGCAACCGCTATTATTTCTTTTCGCTAATCACTTTTGGCGGCACCATGGGTGTATTTCTTTCGGCTGACCTAATAACAACCTTCCTTTTCTTTGAGATTATGTCCATGGCTTCTTATGTACTGGTAATTCACGACGAAAAACGCGCCACCATAGAGGCTGCGCGTACATATATGGCCGTAGCAGTAATCGGTGGTTTGGCATTGCTATTTGGCATACTCCTCTTTAACCATAATTTGGGGACAACCGAAATTGCCGCACTTTACGGCGCCATGCAAGCCTACGATGGCAATATGGGCATAGTCTATCTGGCGGCGGCCTTTATGATGGTTGGCTTTGGCGGCAAAGCGGGTATGTTTCCGTTGCATATATGGCTACCCAATGCTCATCCCGTGGCGCCGGCTCCTGCCAGCGCGCTGCTTTCCGGTGTGCTGACAAAAACCGGTGTGTTCGGTATTATTATCATTGGCTCCATAGTGTTTAATCAGCAGTTTAACTGGGGTTTTATCATGCTTAATATCGGCGTGGTCGGCATGTTTACGGGTGCTATACTGGCATTGTTCTCCACTGACCTCAAGCATACATTGGCCTATTCTTCTGTATCGCAAATAGGCTTTATCATATTAGGTGTAGGTATGCAAGGCATTTTGAGTGAATATTACAGCTCATTGGCAATACAAGGCACTCTGATGCATATGGTTAACCACTCTCTAATTAAGCTGCTACTGTTTATGGCAGCGGGCGTTGTGGTTCTTAATGTGCATCATCTCAACCTTAATAAAATTCGGGGCTTTGGTCGTGGCAAGCCTCTATTTACTTTTGTTTTCCTTATGGGTGTAATAGCCATCATCGGTGTGCCATTTTTCAGTGGCTACGTCAGCAAAACCCTGCTGCACGAAAGCCTTGTATACCATATCTGGCTTTTTCCTGATAACAGCGGCTGGTCTGCCTATTTTCAGTTGATAGAAGGAATTTTCACACTCACAGGTGGCTTAACCACAGCATATATGATAAAGCTTTTTGTTTGCATTTGCTTGGAGAAAAACCAATTTAATCAAAAAAAGTTGTCCAAAGCCAACAAGAAATATATGACCAAGCTGAGTGCAGGCGTGCTATTAGTTTGCGCATTAATTTTGCCCATCCTTGGTGTTTTGCCTTATGTCTTCATGATACCCATCGGCACATTTGGCCAAGAATTTATGATGCGCTTTTACCCGCCATATGAAATTGACTTTTTGGCTTGGATAAATCTGCGCGGCGCATTTATGTCTCTGCTAATCGGTGTTATAATATACACCTTTATCGTGCGTGTTTGTCTTATGTCCAAAGATGAAAGCGGTCGCTCTATTTATGTAAACATCTGGCCAGACTCTATAGATATCGAAAAAAGAATATATCGTCCTGTACTGTTACAAATTCTGCCATTTATCGGCGCACTGCTTGCTAGACTAGTCACAAATATAGTGCCAGCTATAGCTTCTCGACTCTTCCGGGGTTTTATGTCTTTTCGCGATTTCTGGATACTGGAGAGCGCAAAAGAATCCGAGCCTAGCGTCCTAAATATTGTACAAGATCTATCTGCACGTCTTAGCAGCGAGTCCAAGCAAGCCAAAGTAAATGTTGATTCCAGATCTGTCGCGCGTATCGCCCATATGCTAAATATGCGCTTTAGCGGCGACTTTATGCGCATAATCTTCGGTTCCCTAGCATATAGCCTGCTCATCTTCTTCGTCGGCTTCACAATAGTGCAGATTATAGTGTTCGCTGGATAATAACGCCACTATGCAAATCAACCATTTTTCTTCCACGCTATTTCTAAGAACCTGTTTGCTATCTCGCTTTCACTATATTTTCGAGGTTTTTTCCAGGGCAAGGCGCGCGCGACCCAGCGGTTTGCTACGCAAACTGGGCGAAGCTCACTTTTGCAGAGCGAAAGCGCCAAGGCACATAACAAAGACGATACGGAACTCTATACATCATGCCGCCGAAAATATCGACATCCTGTGGGCTTTGTGGTATGCTATGCGTATACCAATTCAGATAAAATTATTTCGTGGGCAACCTCTTTGTCGTGGATTACTCGAAGTCTGGTTGCCGCCGCCTTGTCAACTTCACGGCAGAGGGGATATAGCCGCTCTGATAAAAGAAGTTGACCGTGCAAAATCGGATTATGTTCTTTCAGATACGCCTTGTGCATCAAGCCGCACTTGCCGAGCGGCGGAGCATCGGGCGGTTCGCTTAACCATACCATCTATATAAGTTTAATGACTATAATGTTGATGGGACTTATGAATAGACCTGTTCTGAAACAGTTTCAGACCAGGTCTAATTTTGCCGTTTATTAATGTGGGCAAACTTTATCCTGTGATATCCTGAGAGGTCGTGAAGTATTCTTGATGCCAGAGGAATTTGCTGCCATTGTAGGCATAATCTACATAAAGGTTTTGCAAGTGCAGGCATCGTTAATACGCCTATATTTCCTTATGCCATTGGCATTAGAACCGTGCGTCGCAACATTAATTTCGTTATGAATGAGGATACTTAACATTATTTTGGGGTGCTTTTAGGCCTTTCATCAACACATTTTTGTATTATTGGCTTGCTGTTTGCGCACTTTTTCAAGTCGTTTGTCTACCGCTATCTTAATAAATTCAAATGATTCTGATGGGCCGTTATAAACATGAATTGGAAGAGCGGGGCGAGACAAAAAATCATCATCGGACCTTTCATTTTTTGCCATAAAAAATTTCACCCCCGTTTTGCGGCTTGACTAAAAAGGCCGGGTGAGTTAAAATGTACTCACGGGCCTTTATGGTCTGGGGCGGAGTATGTTTGTTGTGTTTTCTAGGACAGCGGACAAACATACTCCTTTGTTTTACCCGTCCCTAAAATAAATTGTATCACCATATTTATCCAAGGTCAAGACTTTTCTGGAATTTTTAAGCAAATTCAAAGGGCCGTTGCATGGTATGCAACGGCCCTTTGAAGCGGGTGGCAGGGTGTTGCCCCTGCTTATTTATTATCAACTTTTGACATATGCTCGATAAGGTCTACAACTTTGCAGGAATAGCCCCATTCGTTGTCATACCACGAAATTAGCTTGACGAAGGTATCGTTAAGCATTATGCCGGCGTTGGCGTCGAAAATGCTGGTGGCGGCTTCGCCTATGAAATCTGAGGAAACAACGGCGTCTTCGGTGTATTCGAGAATACCTTTGTATTCGCCTTGGGATGCTGCCTTGATGGTGGCTTTAATGTCTTCATAGGTGGTTGGCTTGGCCAGCTTGCATGTTAAGTCTACAACAGAGACGTTGAGGGTGGGTATTCTGAAGGCCATGCCTGTCAGCTTGCCGTTAAGCTCTGGAATAACTATTCCGACGGCCTTTGCTGCGCCTGTTGAAGAAGGGATGATGTTAGCCGCTGCTGCCCTGCCGCCGCGCCAGTCCTTTTTGGAAGAACCGTCAACGGTTAGCTGTGTGGCAGTTGTTGCGTGTACTGTGGTCATCAAGCCTTCGACGATGCCGTATTTGTCATTGATAACTTTCGCCAAAGGTGCAAGGCAATTTGTGGTGCAAGATGCATTGGAGACAAAATTCATGTCGGTTGTGTATTTGTCGTGGTTTACGCCCATAACAAACATTGGCGTGTCGTCTTTTGAAGGGCCGGTGTAGACAACCTTTTTCGCGCCGCCGTCAATATGGCCTTGGGCTAGATCTTTAGTATGGAAAACACCTGTAGCATCGGCAACATAATCCGCGCCACAAGCACCCCAGGGGATTTTTGCGGGCTCTCTTTCTTCAAAGACGGCGATAGCGTTGCCATTAACTACCAGCTTGCCATCCTTCGTGCAGACATCGCCCTTGAAACGCCCGTGAATGGTGTCGTATTTCAGCATATAAACCATATAGTCCAGGTCTATAAAGGGGTCATTTATAGCTACAACTTGCACGCCCGTGCGCTCTAAGGCACTACGCAGAACCAGCCTGCCAATGCGGCCAAAGCCATTAATTCCTATTTTTACCATGTTTCTTCCTCCTTGTTCATCCTATGAATAATAAATAGCAATTTTACTTTAAAACAACGAACCCGCGCGCGACACAACCAGCGCATCAAGGGTGTGTTCGCGCGCGAGGTGAGGCGATTTTAAAGTTAATTGCTATACATCCTTGATATTATACCACAAGGTGGAAAGATTACAAAGATATTTTTGATTGAATTTTTATTTGGGATGTAGTATAATTGATAAAATAATGAAATTTTGACAATTAGCGAGGAGGAAATATAGATGCCTAAGGGATATGGCGGTATGCCGGGAAATATGAACAACCTAATGAAACAGGCGCAAAAGATGCAGAAAAAGATGGAAGAAACCCAGGCAGAACTGGAAAACAGAACGCTGGAAACATCCAGCGGTGGCGGTGTTGTGAAGATAACTGTAAACGGCAAAAAAGAATTGCTTGATATTACCATAGACCCTGCCGCGGTGGATCCCGATGACGTTGAGATGCTGCAAGACTTGCTGCTTTCTGCCGTAAACGAGGCTCTGCGTCAAGCGGATGAGATGGTGCAGAAGGAAATGAGCAAAATTATGCCTGCGGGTATGCCGGGACTGTTTTAATATGCTTGACAAGGACGTGGCTTACAAAAACATCATAATGAAAATTGAGCATGAGGCGATACAAAGAAGCGTGCAACCGACCTTACCCGAGGGCTATTCGTTTCGGTTTTTTACGGCCGGCGATGAAACAGAATGGGCAAGAATTGAGACTTCAGTTTTGGAATTTGACGCCGTTGATGATGCCCTTGATTATTTTAAAAGGGAATTTCTGCCACATATTGAGCTGCTGCAAGAGAGATGTGTTTTTGTTGTGGATGCCGATGGAATGCCCATTGCCACGGCAACGGCATGGTTTGCGAACAGCGAGGAATATGGACGGCAGGCATCATTAAATTGGGTGGCTGTTTGTCCTAAGCATCAAGGCAAGGGCATTGGCAAGGCTGTTATGCTAAAGGTGTTGCAAGTGTTTTATGATTTAGAACCGAATCTCGCAGTTTGGCTGCATACGCAGACATGGAGCCATGTTGCGGCGAATATGTATTTGAGGTTGGGCTTTAAAATGGTTAAAGATGATAGGCTGGCAAAGTCTTTTGAGAGTGCATTTTATGCCAATGATTATGACGAAGCTATTGAAATTTTAAGTGGGATTGGATATAAATTATGATAAACTACTACGGCAACCCCGTGACGCGGCTGATTGAGGAATTTGCGAAGCTGCCCGGAGTTGGCCAAAAATCTGCCCAGCGCATGGCGTTTTACATCCTTAATGCGCCTGCTGATAAGGCGCAAAGCCTTGCGGATGCCATAACGGATGCCAAGGAGAGGGCAAAGTACTGCGAAAAGTGCTATAATTTGACTGACGCGGAAGTTTGCTATATTTGCGCTAATGGTTCGCGGGATGCTGCCACTATTATGATTGTTGAAAGCCCGCAGGACATGGCGGCTTACGAGAAAACCCGCGAATATGACGGCGTTTATCATGTGCTGCATGGTGCGATATCGCCGATGGATGGTGTTGGGCCAAACGAATTGCGCATAAAAGAGCTGTTGTTGCGCCTTGGTGATGACGCGGCTCCTGTGAAGGAGATTATCGTTGCTACTAATCCCAATGTGGAAGGCGAGGCCACGGCCATGTATCTGTCCAAGCTGCTAAAGCCGCTGGGGGTGAAGGTGACGCGTATTGCCCATGGTGTGCCTGTTGGCGGCGACCTTGAATATGTGGATAGCATCACATTGCTTCGCGCCCTGCAATGGCGGCGAGAGCTATGATAATATAAATTATTAGGAGCGTACTTTTTATATGAAGAAACTATTAATTGCTATAATGATGACATTTGCTATGTTTGTTTTGGCCGCTTGCGGCGAAGTTGAAACGATATATGTTGAAGTGCCCATAGAGGCAGAAATATTGCCCCTTGCAATAAATGTCGGCGAAACCTTTAGTGCAGAGGTGGATGCTATAATTAGCAGTGCAGGCCTTTGGGACCATATGGGCGGCCATACTTTTGGCGTTAGCAACCTTGATGATGGGTGGCATTTAAACATACAGTGGCGCGGGGCCGGAAACTTCTTTGGAAATCCGCCGGAGAGCTGGGAAGATGCCACAGAGCAAGAGCGCAATGAATATTTTATTGACTATCTTATCAGTGTGGGTGGCCTAAGTCCTGACCATGAAATAGATGAATTTGTCGTTACACTTTATTGGCCTGCTGATGGTGCCCATGGTGCTTCATATACCGAAATAACCGGCAAGATGGTTGAATTTCAAATACCTGCTGCCGATATGCATCGGATAAACGCTGTTATAGGATTTTATTCCTTGCATATGCAATTTGATGATGAAGGCGCGTTTTTTATACACTTCACTAATACAGCTGAGGATGAAGATAGGTTTAACGAAAATCAAGCCATTTTTGAAAATTTTTTAGGCTCTATACAATTGATGAGGTTCTATAGGTAAAACAGAGAGGGTAAAACCATGAGGCGTACGGATAGAGAGATAAAAAATCACGAAGAGATAATGGACATTTTGCGGCGCGCCGATACTATCAGGCTGGGTATACATAACGAGCCTTTTCCGTATGTGGTGCCGCTGTCCTTTGGGTTTGAAGATTGCGATGGACAAGTCTTCATTTATATTCACGGTGCGTCGGAAGGCTTGAAGAATACACTGCTGGACAAAAACAACCATGTATGTGTTGAGGCCAGTATTTTTCATAAATATGTGGAAACAAAGTCAAGCGCTACCGTTTGGTACGAAAGCGTTATAGGTTTTGGCGTAGCAGAGGTGATTTATGGCGACGAGGCTGTTAAAGGGCTTGATTTAATATGCTCTCATTGCGGCTATGATGGGCTTGAATATGATACATCCGTCTTGTCGCGCATGAGAATGTATAAAATTACGTTGTCATCTATCACAGGCAAGAGGCAAATTGCTTAAAATGGTGAGAATGGAGTAATTTATGAGAGAAGATGATTTTATTGGATAGCAAATTGAAAATATTGTTTGTGGCATCAGAAGTGGGGCCCTTTGTGAAAAGCGGCGGCCTGGGAGATGTGGCGGGCAGCTTGCCCAAGGCCCTTGCAGCACTTGGTGTTGATGCGCGCGTGGTTTTGCCAAAATATAGCACGATAAGCGAGGCGCATCTTGCTGATGCAAAATTTGTGGACTCTTTTGAGGTGCAGCTGGACTGGCGAAACCAGTACGCAGGTATATTTAAAATTGACGGGGCTTGTCCCGTGTATCTTATTGACAATGAGCAATATTTCAACCGCGGCCATCTTTACGGCCACGGGGATGATTACGAACGCTTCGCCTTTTTCTCCAAGGCGGCCATTTCCATGCTGGCGGCCATAGATTTTAAGGCTGATATCATACATTTTAATGATTGGCAGACGGGCCTTGGATGCGTTTACCTCAAGGATATCTACAAAAAGTTTATGTTTTACGAGGATATGAAGTCCCTTTTCACGATACACAATTTGCAGTATCAGGGCACTTTTGGCCGCGACGTTTTGGGGCAGGTGCATTTAAATGACGGCTATTTCGTAAATGATAAGCTGGAATTTTTTAACAATATAAGCTATATGAAGGCGGGGCTTACGTATTCGGATTTTATCTCCACCGTCAGCGAAACCTATGCCAAGGAAATTCAAACGCCTTCATACAGCTATGGCATGGACGGGATGCTGAGAAGCCGCGCCCATCAGCTTGCGGGCATTATCAATGGCATTGATTATGAAGAATATAATCCCGCAACTGATAAACGCCTTTTTGCCAACTTTAGTGCTGATGATATGGCCGGCAAGGCGGAGAACAAAGCCCAGTTGCAAAAAATGCTGGGGTTGCCGCAAAGGCCTGATGTGCCCATGTTTGCCATCATTTCGCGCTTGGCGGAGCAAAAGGGGCTGGACCTTGTGGCCTCTGCCATGGGCGACCTTATGCAAAGAGATTTACAAATTGTTGTATTGGGCACAGGTTCGCAGCAATTTGAGCATCTTTTTTATGCCACAGCCCATCACCATCCCGATAAACTAAGCGCAAACATCACCTTTGACATAAATTTGGCCCAAAAAATTTACGCCGCAAGCGACTTTTTCCTGATGCCATCGCTGTTTGAGCCATGCGGCCTGGGTCAGCTTATCGCCATGCGCTATGGCTCTGTGCCTGTAGCGCGTAAAACCGGCGGACTTGCGGATACTATAATTCATTATGACTATGCTAGTGGGGAAGGTTATGGATTGCTGTTTGAGGACTATTTGCACAGCGGCATAATGTGGGCCGTGGATGAAGCGTTGATGCTTTACGCCGACGACAAGCATTTTAAGACGGCGCGCGCAAATTCCATGGCGGCGGATTTTTCTTGGGAAGCATCTGCAAAAGAATATGTGAAATTGTATAACCATATCAAAAGCCTATAGATGAAGCCAATTTGGTTAATAATACCCTACGGGGTCAAACATAAGGAGGAATTGCTATGAAAGTAACAAGAATGCTGTTATCCGCAGCGGTATTAGTGCTGGCTCTTGGCATCTTTATGCCTGCTGCTTTGCACGCAAGTGAAGTAACTATAACTATTGACGGTGTACAGGTAGAATTTGAAGACCAAGCACCTGTTGTCGTAGACGGCCGCACACTTGTGCCTGTGCGCGGCGTGTTTGAGGTCCTTGGCTTTGTGGTAGAATGGGACCAAGACACGCAAACCGCTACATTGACAGACGATAACTATGTTGTGGCTATCACTGTCGGAGAAGACGACTTTGTTGTAAACGGAAACTGGATACGTCCATTTGGCGCTTTCGGCGAAACGCCCGTGCCAGCACAACTTATTGGCGACCGCACAATGCTGCCCATCCGTTTTGTGCTTGAAAGTGTTGGCTTTGGCGTAGCTTGGGACCAAGACACGCAAACCATATCTGTTTTAACAGAACTTAGAACCACCGCTTCTCTTGAGCCTAACCCTTATGCCCTTGAAAACCAAATGGCACCGCCGGAATATGGTGAAGAGTTTGCTATAATCCACACCAACCATGGCGAAATTCATATCCGTCTTTTCCCGCAATATGCACCAATGACGGTAGAAAACTTTGTTACGCTTGCCAGAGATGGTTTTTATGACGGCTCTATTTTCCACAGAATTATTCCTGAGTTTATGATACAAGGCGGTGCTCCGGCTGGCTCTGGCGGCGTAGGCGGCGAAAGCATCTGGGGTGTACCATTTGGCGACGAATTCTCGCACAATTTACGCCATATGCGCGGTGCGCTTTCTATGGCTAATGCAGGCCCTGCAACCAACACCAGCCAATTCTTTATCGTTAATCGTATGATACAACCTGAGCCGCACGAAATTCGTATTGCCGGCTATTTTGAAAATCCTGATACAGTATCAAACCGCGGGCGTCTTGCAAGCCAGATTTGGCCAGAAGGCATGATTGATTGGTATCTTGAGCACGGCGGCACATACCATCTAGACTTTAACCACACAGTATTTGGCCAAGTATTTTATGGTCAAGATTTGGTAGATTATCTCGCTTTGGTAGAAACCGGCGAAGCTGACCGTCCTATCCTAGATGTTATCATCTTAAGAATTGAAATTGCTATTTTTGGTGAATAATTTTAATTAGAAAAACCGTGGCCGCTTGCGGGTGGCCACGGTTTTTCTATGCTATGGCAAGCTAAGCTCTATATATAGTAATTACTATATTTATCGCGACAGGCACGAAAGGAAGGTCCCAAAGCATATCATGGAGAGTGGTGTCTGCTACACCGCTCTTTTTTAAATGGCTCTCCCACAGAAAAGTGTACATAATGCGACAAACGACACATGCGTATTATGTGGGAGGTGCAACATGGGAAGCTCTCCAAAGAGAACAAGAAGGGGTGCAAAAAAGCAGGATCGCATAGGTGCTGCCGCAAGCTCTTTCCCCAAACCGCTTTCACCTGACGATGAAAGGCACTACATTAGCATATACGAAAATGGAGGTGGGCAAGAAAAAATCAACGCCAAAAATGTTCTAATAGAGCGCAACTTGCGCCTCGTGGCCCATATCGTAAAAAAATACCATCACCCCGACGTGGAAGACCTCATTTCCATAGGAACAATTGGCCTTATAAAAGGCATAGCTAGCTTTGACTCTCAAAAGGGTGTCAGGCTGGCCACATATTGTTCCCGCTGTATTGAAAATGCTATAGGGGCTTAACGGCTCTTTTTGGAAATTTTGAGCAAGAAGTTGGAAAAAAGGCCTCTTTTGAGGGCAAATGGCACGTTTTTTGCAACATCAACAGCCAATTATATGTAATGGTATGCCATTCAAACAGTGGTGTAAGGTATGCGCCGTTATATATTCACAGCTTTTCGTTCTTGCGACCGCACTTTTTAGCTGAAGCTGAAAGGGTGAATATTGGGAGTGATAACCCGGCAAATTTTATCACTATAGCGGATAAACTACGGTATTATCGGCATAGAAATGGGTTGCTTCAACGTGAGAGACAAAACTTTACATCATTTGCATTGCGCATCCGACGAAAAGGGGGTGGCGAAACGCCACCCCCTCGCCACAAGGCATGAAAGTAATACTTTTTTCAGCGATAAGCGTAGCATCGAAAGCTGACACTTGCTCAAATTAACTAACATTGCTA
>WQVI01000055.1 GCA_009781625.1 Defluviitaleaceae bacterium
GCGTCCACCACATACCACTTTTTCGTGACATCGGCGGGCTTTGTGATAGTAGTGCTTCTCATTTCATTTCCTCCAACCGCAGGCGTCCATGCCTGCTATATCATAATCCGGGGCTAATGGATTATTAACATCATAACAATCATCAATTATAATACGAAATACGCGCTATGTCAAGCAAAATTTTTTATACTCAAATAACTGCAAAACAATAACAATTAAAACGCAGAATTTTTGCCAAAATGCAAAATCATTTGTGACGACGCGTGCCTTTAGAGCCTGTTTACTATCTCGCTTTCGTCATATTTTCGAGGGTTTTTCACAGGGCAAGACGCGCGCGACGACGCATATAACGGGACTATCTGCTAGGAGCGCGCAACGCGGCCATGGGGAAAACAAGCCGAAAAGGCGTCGGAATGGAGATAGTAAACAGGTTCTTAGGCACGCTAGGAGCAAATGATGAAGCAGTTTGGCAAAAAGGCAAGTTTTTTGTTATTGTTTTGTGGTTGTTTGAGTATAATGTTGACTATTGTCGAAATGGGCGGTATAATGATACTGCGCATCTTGTAAAGGGCGGCATGGTTTCACACCAGACGAAGGTCTTTAAATAGATTTTCGAAAGGGGGTGAAAGCATGACAGTTTACAGTTTGTTTACTCTAATATGTATAGCAATTGCGGCGTTAGGTTCTATAACCCATATTGCTGATTACATAGAAAAGAAAGCAAAAAGTAAACACCGCTCCCAAGGCAAAGAGTAGCGGTGTTTTGGAAACTATCCAAGTAACGTGAAACCTGCCGTCTGGACAAGGCTCGCACTTAGGGGGCGTTGACGCACCCCCTATTTTATTTGTATTTATTATACATCAAATATCGTCTGCCGTCAAGTGCCTTTTGCCATTGCTACGTAGCCCCAAATGTGCTACAATACCTCTTAGGGGGTGATTTTAATGTTTGAGCTTATTTTAATTTTATGGCAAATTTTAATAGTGGTGCAAAATTGCCTTGGTTTAGGCACGGCATACAGGCTGACCAAAAACGGCGGCGACAATGGTGTTGCCCTTTGGGGCTGGCTGCTTGTTATGGGCTTGGCATCAATAATTCCCGGGCTGGGTATCTATCTGTGGGTTAAGTACAGGGATGCCTAGGGCCTGTTCCCACTAACGAAAACGCATATTTGCGGTCGATATTTCCGCCATTCTGCGTCGCTTCGTCATTTTCTTATAGTGGGGAACAGGCCCTAAAAACGAAATGCATTGTTTCCCACGGCAATTTTCTCTTTTGCGGCCTCATCAGGCCGCTTTTTGCGTATTTCAATGAGGTTTAGCACATCATAGCCCCGCTTGGCCAAGAAAGCAATCATGCCATCGTTATTTGGATGCACGCAGTTGTAAAGGGTTTGTTGGCCGTAGCTGTGGGCAAGCTTCTCTGCGTAGCGATATAAAACGGATGCAATGCCGCGCCGCCTTGCCGAAGGATCCACAAAAAGCGATTCTACCCATACCACAGGCGCATCTATGCGGCACACCAAATAACCCACGCAGTTATGATTCTCCTTGTATATAAATATCGGATAATCCTTTTCCATGTATTCCATAAATTCATCGTAGGCGGCTTCTACATCCGGCGTGGTTTGCAGGCCCATAAAGCCGCGCAGCGTGCAGCGAAACGCGGCAATAAGGGGTACAATCATGTCTATGTCTTCAATTTTTGCTTTGACAATATGTGCTGCCATTATGGGCACGACCCACAGCCGCATTGGCATGTCACGCCAACTTTTTCTACCGATAGCAGCACTTCTTCGCCATTAATATCCCAAGGCTTGCTATGCCCGAAGGATTCATTTTTTGTCAGGCTTTCCGCTAGCACTTCGGCGCAAATGTCGTTGCCATGCTTTTCCATAATGTCATGTACGATTGTCGCGGCACTAGCGTAAGAAAGTTTGATTTTGTCCGTCACGTCAAAGCCCGCTTCTTTGCGCATTGTCTGCACCTTGGAGACAATTTCGCGTACAAAGCCTTCTTCGATAAGTTCCGGCGTTAGGGCTGTCTCCAGCACAACAAAGTGGCTACCTACGGATTGACTGGCATAGCCTTCCATTTGCTCGGCTTCTATCAACAAATCATCATTGCCCAGCGCAACCTGTGTGCCCTCAATTTCAAAGGATATCTCGCCCGCCTGCTGCAATTGCGCGTGCAGGGCATTGCCATTTTCTAGCAGATATGCCGAAATTTTTGGCAGCATCTTGCCATAGCGGGGCCCTAGGGTTTTAAGCTGGGGCTTTAGCTTGTATGAGGCGTATTGGGCAAGATTGTCTTCAAAGCTGACTTGCTTGATATTAAGCTCTTCGCAGATGACGGCTATAAAGGCGTCAGAAAGGCGTGCGCGGGATTCTACCAGCATCCTGCCCAGGGGTTGGCGGTTTTTGATGTTGGCGGCGTTTCTAGCGGCGCGGCCCGCTACTACGATGTCCACGGTGTTGCCCATATCCTCTTCAAGGCGCGGGTCTATCAGGCCTTCGTCATAGGTGGGAAAGTCGCATAAATGCACGGATTTCGGCGCGGTTGCGTCAATATCCGCCACCAGGTTTTGGTAAATTTCCTCGGCCATAAAGGGTACGTAAGGTGCTACAATTTTTGATAGCTCTGTTAGCACGGTGTATAGCGTCATGTATGCGTCAATTTTATCTTTGTACAGGCCGGAACCCCAGAAACGCTCGCGACTGCGGCGTACATACCAATTTGAAAGGTCGTCCGTAAAGCGGGCAATCTCCCGGGCGGTTTCCGTGATTTTGTATTCTTCCAGCCCTTCGTCAACAAGCCGTATCAGCGCGTGCAGGCGCGACAGCACCCATTTGTCCATAACGGGCAGGTTTTCCACGTCCAGCTTGTGTTCGGTTGGGTTAAAGTTATCAATATTGGCGTACAGCACATAAAAGGCGTAGGTGTTCCATAGAGTGCCCAAAAACTTGCGCTGCACTTCCGTCAGGGCCTCGCGGCTAAATTTGCTAGGCAGCCACACCGCGCTTGAGGCGAAGAAATTCCAGCGGACGGTATCCGCGCCAAATTCTTCCACAACTTCCCATGGCACAACATTGCCTTTGCTCTTGCTCATTTTCTGGCCGTTTTCGTCCTGTATGTGGCCCAGCACAATCACGTTTTCATAGGGGTTTTTGTCAAACAGCAGGGTGGATATGGCCAAAAGGGTGTAAAACCAGCCCCGGGTTTGGTCTATGGCCTCGGAAATAAAGTTTGCGGGGAAGTTTTCCTCGAAAAGCTCTTTGTTTTCAAAGGGGTAATGATGCTGGGCGAAAGGCATTGCACCGGAATCAAACCAGCAATCTATCACTTCCGGCACGCGCTTCATGCCGCCGCCGCATTTGTCGCATTTTATGCGTATTTCGTCCACGGCGGGCTTATGCATGTCCACAATGTCTTGTCCGCTGCGCTCTTTAAGCTCCGCGACACTGCCGATGGCGTGGACATGGCCACAATCACATTCCCATAGGGGCAGCGGCGTGCCCCAATACCTCTCGCGGGAAAGGGACCAGTCTATCACACCGTCCAAGAAGTTGCCAAAGCGGCCGGTTTTCACGTTTTCCGGCATCCAATTTATGTTTTCATTGTTGGCAAGCAGACGCTCGCGCAGCTTGCTCATTTCAATAAACCACGCGCTGCGGGCGTAATACAGCAGGGGCGTGTCACAGCGCCAGCAATGGGGGTAGCTATGGTCTGTTGTCAGCACCTGATACACATTGTCGCGCTGTTTCATATATTCTATAATTTGCGGGTCGGCGGTCTTGGCAAAAATGCCGCTCCATGGGGTTTCTTCCGTCATTTCGCCCGCGTCGTTAACAAGCTGCACGAAGGGCAGGCCGTATTTGCGGGCCACCCGGTTGTCGTCTTCGCCAAAAGCGGGGGCTTGATGCACCACGCCGGTGCCGTCGGACAGGGTAACATAACTGTCGCACACGATATAATGGCTGTCCACATCAAATTTCACAAAGTCAAACAGGGGCACATAATGCAGGCCTTCCAAGGCTTTGCCCTTCATAGTTTCTATGATTTCATGGTCTTCGCCCAGCACTTTTTCGGCAAGGGCCTCGGCCAAAATGTAGACTTTGCCGTCTTTTTTCGCTCGCACGTAATTTTCTTCGCCATTTACGCAAAGCGCAACGTTTGAGGGCAGCGTCCAGGGGGTTGTCGTCCAAGCCAGGATATATTCGTCATCCCTGTCACGCAGCTTAAACTGCGCCACAACGGATGCTTCGGTGATATCCTTGTAGCCCTGGGCCACCTCATGACTGGACAAGGAAGTGCCGCAGCGGGGGCAATATGGCAGTATTTTATGGCCCTTGTACAGCAGGCCCTTGTCGTGGATGGTCTTCAAAGCCCACCAAACGCTTTCAACATAGGTGTTGTCGTATGTGACATAGGGCTCGTCATAATTAAGCCAAAAGCCAACGCGATTGGACATGGTTTCCCATACGTCCTTGTATTTCCAGACGCTTTCCTTGCATTTGGCAATGAAAGGTGCCACGCCATAGTCCTCAATTTGGCCTTTGCCGGAGATGCCAAGCTCTTTTTCAACCTCAAGCTCTACGGGTAGACCATGAGTGTCCCAGCCCGCTTTGCGCAGCACTTTATAGCCCTTCATCGTCTTGTAGCGCGGGATGATGTCCTTCACCGCCCGGGTGATGATGTGGCCAAAATGGGGCTTGCCATTGGCTGTGGGCGGCCCTTCGTAAAAGCTAAAGCTTGCGGCCCCTTCCCTGTTTGCGATGGTCTTTTCAAAGATATTGTTTTCTTCCCAAAATTTCAGCACATCAAGCTCGCGCTGGGCAAAATTAAGGTCTGTGCTAACTTTTTTATGCATGTTGGCTATCCTCCAAGCTCAATGATAATATACTCTCTGCTGTAGCCCGACCGGCTTTCGCCCATGTCAATCATCAGCAAGGTATCGTTAAAAAATTCAAGATGTACAAGTATTGCATCGCCTTTGTTGGTTCTGAAAACTTCGGGGGGCTCGAAGCCTCTGGATACGAGGCCTTGCTCTATCAATTTCAAGGCTATGTCAGGGTCGTCAGTGTGTTGTCCAAAGCCGGTTTCTAGCCGCGCATAAAATGCTCGCTCTTCCGGCAGATAAAAGGTTGGTCTGCCATCGTAGTGCAAAAGGCGAAATTGCACCGAATGACCGTAGTGTTCTAATTGATGCACGTGGATGTCGCCCAATTCGTAGTCACCCAAAAGTTCTGTGATAATTTCATGTTGCGCCACGGTTGGGTATATACCGTTTACACGGTCTTCAAACAGCACAGCGGTTCTGTCATCAAAATGAAACAAATGAAAATGCGGCCAGCAGGCGCAGATGCCCGCCATGCTTTCAAATATGCCCATAAACTGCTGCTGCCCGGCCTCGTCTATAAAGGACAAGCCGCCTCGAGGTATCAGATAATGGAAAAAGAGCACATCCAGCACAAAGGCCTCGCCGGGTAAGAGCTTGTCGATGGCAAAGGGTACTTCGCGGGTGTAATAGTATCTTCGCGTTGCCATATGGGTGTGACCAAGGGTTATAAACGACAGGTCACGCAAGGGCTCGTCCGTCCAAAAAACAATTCTGTTGCGCCATTCTATGTCCGCTTCCGCAAAATCAAAATGGTGGATGCGGTCAAATTGTTCTAAAAATTCATCGTCCACATGGTCAATGATATTTATGGGCGGCGTAGGCGGCCTTGCCACATCGTGGGCATAGCTTAGGCCGCATTCGCAACGCTCGTATTCGCTTTTATATTCGTATTCATATGGGTCTTCGTCCTCTGACAGCGGGGCCTCATGCGCTTCATCTTCCATTTCATATTCGTCTGCTATATATGCCTCGTATATATCCTCATCATAAGCAGCAACATAGCCATCTGCGCAGCCTGCCAGCAGAAAAACAGCCGCAAATATCAAAACCCAAATAGACTTTTTCATGCCTCAATGCTCCTTACGAATGATATGCTCTATGCTGGTTATGCCATCCAGCTTGCGCGACTTTAAAAATTGCGGAACCAGATTGTAGCTGGCCAAGTCATCCAGGGGCAGCCAATGCAGCGTTTCGCTTGGCGGTTGGTCTGTAAAACTGCCTTCGGCTATATCTAGATGGATGCCGGCCTTCATCAGATAATAATTTGTGACAATTTCTTCGTAAACTTCGCGGATAACGGCCTCTTCTGATGTTTCATGGATGTTAACGGTCCCACCGACTAGGTAGCACAAGCCTGAATGATCTGCATGGCCCGCTGTGAGGCAAATCATCCGGGTTGTTAGGTATCATCGACATGGCCTAATTCTCCCCTTGCCGCCGCTTTGTATCGCTTTATATACGGGCGGCAAGATGCCGCCCCTACATCAATGTTACGTATAGTTCACTGTAGGGGCGGCTTGTAGCCGCCCGCTCATATCCCGTGTCTGTTATTTCTGGATGTCCAATATATTCGGGCGGCTACAAGCCGCCCCTACAAACAGCCAGCACTCTTATCATGTAGGGGCGGCATTTTGCCGCCCGCAGATGAAGAGGCACAAAGTTAACGTTGCACACGCCCACTACCATCGCCGCCCATCAAAGCCCGCACTTCTGCCACGGACACATGGTTGAAATCGCCTTCAATGCTATGCTTTAAGCATGAAGCCGCCACGGCAAATTCGATGGCTTCTTGCGGGCCATAGCCCTCATGCATGGCGTAAATAAGGCCACCGGCAAAGCTGTCGCCGCCGCCAACGCGGTCTACAATATGAATTGGATATTTTTTGCTGAAATAATAGTCCTTGCCGTCGTAAAACATTGCCGCCCAGTCGTTATTGTCTGCGCTATGACTTTCGCGTAGGGTTATGGCAACATGGGTAAAGCCAAAACGCTCTTTTAACTTGGCAGCCACTTCTTTGTAGGCATCATGCTCCAGCTCGCCATGGTCCACATTGCTGCCGCTGGCCTTAATGCCAAATACCTTGTCGGCATCTTCTTCGTTGGCGATGCATACGTCTATAAGAGGCGCAATTTCGCTCATTACCTTATTTGCCTCGTCTGTGGTCCAAAGGTTTTTGCGATAGTTAAGGTCGCAAGAAATGGTGATGCCCTTTTCTTTGGCTTTTTTGCAGGCCTCAAGGGCAAGGGCGGCACCATTTTCAGAAATGGCAGGCGTGATGCCCGTAAAATGGAACCAATCGCAGCCGTTAAAGATGGTGTCCCAGTCAAATTCGCCTAAATTGGCTTCGGCAATGGCGGCGTTGGCCCTGTCATAAATTACCTTGGAAGGACGCTGGGATGCCCCTCTTTCAAGGAAATAAATACCTACACGGTCGCCGCCGCGCACGATGTGCTGTGTGTCCACGCCATATTGGCGCAAGGCGTTTACGGCTGCTTGCCCTATGTCATGTTTTGGTAATTTCGTCACAAAAGCCGCGTCTTTTCCATAATTTGCTAAAGATACCGCCACATTGGCCTCTCCGCCGCCATATACAGCGTTAAAGGTGGTTGCTTGCACAAAGCGCGTGGTGTGCGGTGGTGCCAGCCTCAACATAATTTCTCCAAAGGTAATAATTTTTCCCATAATATCTTCTCCTTCCAAAAAATCATATGTAAAAACGTATTTACCAAAAGATTATACCAAAAACTGACTATGTTAGCAACTCTTTTTATTGCGTCGCGGCAAAGTCTATGTTAAAATATTTGATGGGGGTGTTATATTTTGAAAGAAAAAATCATAGAAACGCGTATTTTACAACGAATTGTCATGTACACGGCGGGTCTTTTTGTCTTGGCTTTCGGCGTGGCCGTTTCCATAAATTCTCGCCTTGGTGTGTCGCCTGTCAATTCTATTCCTTATATATTGGGCCGTATTTTTGACACTGCCCCCGGCATTTGGGCCACATCAATGTTTGCCTTTTTCATCGTCTTGCAAATTATCATCTTGCGCAAGAAGTTTCGCTGGTTTGATATCTCACAAATTGTCTTTTCCTTCATTTTCGGCTATTTTCTGGACCTTATTTTGTGGATATTGGGCGGCTATCAAATACCTACATATTTTGGGCAGCTTGCAATGCTTATCGCCTCCATTTTCCTTATTGCGGCGGGCCTTGTCCTTATCATCAGCGCAAAAATAGTTGCTCTGCCGCCGGAAGCCCTTTGTTTAACCATCGCGGGTCAAATAAAAGGCGCGAAATTTCATAATGTAAAGATTGTTGTAGATTCTATTTTGGTGTTAACTGCCGTCACGCTTTCGTTGCTGTTTTTGGGCGGCCTTGATGGCATACGCGAAGGTACCGTTATCTCGGCTGTGTTGATAGGCAAGGTTATACCCCTTGTTAGAAAGGCGTTGTCGCCTATAATTAGGTTTGTTCATAAAGAAGAGGAAGCCAAGGAAGAAGTTAAAGCAGAATCATGATTTTCGTTGGCGCAGCATATGCTATAGGACAAGTTCGATAACAGTGGAGAGGACGTGACTAAACACAAATGATACAGCGTTATGGATTTTTTGCATATTTCAGCGATAGGCCCGATGCAGGATATGGCTTTGGATTGTATAGCATTGCGCATTTTGTTATACTTGCAGCAATAGCTGCCATCGTTTGGGCCATTTGCGTTGCATATCGACGGCTGGATGATGCGCGCAGGCGAAAAATGATGTTTGCAATCGCAATTATAATACTTGTCGTAGAAACCGCAAAGGTGATAAGCTATCCCATATTTCATGATGGCTTTCGGGTAGAATATACGTCGCTTCATCTATGCGGCATTATGATTTTTGTGGGCCTTGCATACGCCATACGCCCAAACGAAACCTTGGGCGAGCTGTTATACGCAGTAGGTCTGCCCGGCTTCATTGCGGCCCTTGTGTTTCCAAATTGGACGATGTATCCCCTTCTTAATTTCTATGTCTTTACATCTTTCACCACCCATGGCTTGCAAATAGCCTTTATACTTATGCTGATTTTTGCCGGACAGGTGCGCCCTGCCCCACGCCGCGCCTGGAAGACGGCGGTGTTTCTTGTAGCAATTGCTATACCAATTTACATACTAAATCTTGCCATAGGCACAAATTTCTTATATCTAAATTATGGTTCGCCGGGGTCACCGCTGGAGATTTTATTTGATACCTTTGGCAGTCCGCTGTTTTTGATACCTTTTGCAATGCTGGCAGCCGTAATTATTACAATTATGTACATACCGTGGATTGTTGTTGAAAAGAAAGGGCGTGCTAAGCACATATGATACAGCGTTACGGATTTTTTGCGTATTTCAGCGACAGGCCGGATGCGGGATATGGCTTTGGGATGTATAGCGTCACGCATTTCGTGGTGCTTGCCGTTATTGCTGTTATTATCGCGGCCATGTGTATTGGCTATAAGCGGATGGATGATGCAAGCCGGCTGAAAATGGTGCGTATAATTGCATACACGCTGGTTGTTATAGAAATTATGCAGGTGTCCAGCTATCCCATTTTTCATGATGGCTTTCGGGTAGAATATTTTTCGCTTCACCTATGCGGCATTATGATTTTTGTGGGCCTTGCGTATGCCATAAAGCCAAGCGAAACCGTGGGCGAAATATTGTATGCGGTGGGTTTGCCCGGCTATCTGGCGGCGTTTGCCTTTCCAAATTGGACAATGTATCCTCTTCTTAATTTTTACGCCATCAAGGCTTTTACCACCCATGGCTTGCAAATTGCTTTTATACTTATGCTTATTTTCGCGGGACAGGTACGCCCCAGTCCATCCAGAGCCTGGAAGCCGCTGGTGTTTCTTGTGGCCATTGCCATACCAATTTACATATTAAATCTTGCGATAGGCACAAACTTCCTGTATATAAATTCGGGCTCGCCAGGTTCGCCGTTAGAAATTTTTATTGACACCTTTGGCAGTCCGCTGTTTTTGGTGCCTTATGCGGGGCTGGTGGTTGTTGTTATAGCATTGATGTATATGCCGTGGTATATTATCGAGAAAAAGAAGGGGCGTGCTAAGTACTAATGATACAGCGTTATGGATTTTTTGCATATTTCAGTGATAGGCCGGATGCAGGATATGGCTTTGGATTGTACAGTGTTGCGCATTTTGTGATACTTGCAGCAATAGCTGCCATCACCTGGGCCATTTGCCTTGCTTATCGACGGATGGATGATACAAACAGAACAAAAATGATGTTTACAATCGCAATTATAATACTTGTCGTAGAAGTTGCAAAGGTGATAAGCTATCCCATATTTCATGACGGCTTTAGGGTAGAATATACGTCACTTCATCTATGCGGCATTATGATTTTTGTAGGCCTTATCTATGCCATGCGCCCAAGCGAAACCTTGGGTGAAATATTATACGCAGTAGGCTTGCCAGGCTTCATTGCCGCGCTTGTGTTTCCAAATTGGACGATGTATCCTCTTCTCAATTTCTATGTCTTTACGTCTTTCACCACACATGGCTTGCAAATAGCCTTCATACTTATGCTTATCTTTGCAGGACAGGTTCGCCCCAGCCCACGTCGCGCCTGGAAGCCGGCGGTTTTTCTTGTAGCAATTGCCATACCAATTTATGCGCTAAATCTTGCCATAGGCACAAATTTCCTGTATTTGAATTATGGCTCACCGGGGTCGCCGCTGGAGATTTTATTTGACACCTTTGGCAGTCCGCTGTTTTTGATACCTTTTGCAATGCTGGCGGCAGTTATTATTGCAATTATGTACGTACCTTGGTTGATTATTGAGAAAAAGAAGGAGCGTGCTAAGCACTAATGATACAGCGTTACGGTTTTTTTGCGTATTTCAGCGATAGGCCCGAGGCGGAATTAGGCTTTGGGCTTTACAGCGTCACGCATTTCGTGGTGCTTGCCATTATTGCGGTATTTGCTTGGGTCGTCTGCATCGTTTATCGGCGGATGGATGATATAAACCGGCTAAAAATGGTACGAGTAATTGCAGTTTCGGTTTTGGTGCTGGAATTTGCGCAGCAAATAAGCTATCCCATCTTTCACGATGGTGTTAGGGTGGAATATCTGCCCTTTCAGCTATGTGGCATCATGATTTTTCTTGGCATCGTATACGCCATAAAGCCAAATGACACCCTGGGTGAAATATTTTATGGGCTGGGCCTGCCGGGCTATGTGGCCGCGCTTTTGTTTCCAAATTGGGACATGTACCCAATTATCAACTTCTACGCGATAAAAAGCTTTAGCACCCATGCATTGCAGATAGCCTTTGTGCTTATGCTGCTGGCCGCGGGGCAAATACGCCCCAAGGCGCGAAACGCCTGGAAGCCGATGGTGTTTATCGCGCTTCTTGCCGTGCCAACTTACATATTCAATATCATTTTCGGCACAAACTTCTTGTTTATAAATGCGGGGTCGCCGGGGTCGCCTTTGGAATTCCTGGTTGACACCTTTGGCAACCCGTTGTTTTTGATACCCTATGCGATGCTGGCGGCGGCTGTAATATCGCTGATGTATGTGCCGTGGTTTATTATTGAGAGAAGAAAGCGGAAGCGAGAGGATTGTGGTTTATGACAGAATAACCCGCAGCCATCCGTAGGGGCGGCTTGTAGCCGCCCGTTAATGAAATGCCGCGTATTCCGTAACGTGCCGATGTCGCTTTATAAGCGGGCGGCTGTAAGCCGCCCCTACATTAGCATTGAGGTTTTGCTTTAC
>WQVI01000056.1 GCA_009781625.1 Defluviitaleaceae bacterium
AAGAAATAAATGCCGAAGGTGACGGTGGTTGTGTAGCCCACCATGAAGAGCCCCATGGCTATTGTAACCCAAAGCAGTTGGTCGTTTTTAAAAATTATCTTCGTCATCTCGCGAAAAGGGGTGCGCTGACTATCAACCTGGGTGATGCGCGGCTCTTTTACGCCAAAGATGGTGATAAGCTGGCCGAAAAACATTATGGCCACAACGATAATAACAAATGTTGTAAAGCCACCGGACACGCTGCCCATAACATCTGCCAGCATACCCGTTATGGGGACTATTAGTGCGACAACGGCGAAAAGGCCGATAAGGGCGCAGATACGGGCAATTGCACCGATTTTTTCGCGCTCTTTTAGGTTTAGGCTAAGATTTGGCAGCATGGACCAAAAGGCGATGTCGTTGACAGAATATGCCACACCCCAAAGGAAAAATGTGACGGCAAAGACGATGACAAAGGCTGCGCCGGACAGGCCAAAGTCCGTAAATAGCGTGATGGTTAGCGCGGCCGAGGCCACGGCCCCAATTGCTATCCACGGCTTAAATTTGCCAAAGCGAGACTTTGTGTTGTCCACGAAAAATCCCATAATGGGGTCTGTCACGGCGTCAAAGATGCGCAGCGCCACCATAATGCCCGTGGCCCACCAAAGGGTGTTTGTGTCCAAGTCCAGCACATCCGTAAGATAAAAAATGAGATACATGTTCATCAAAGCAAAAACCATATCACGCCCTATGGTGCCAAGGCCAAAGGTATATCGGTTGCGCTTGTATTCCTTCATAAAATTTCACCTGTCTTTCGTCCAAAAATGTGTTACAATTATCATATCATATTTTCTGGAAGGAGAAAAGACATGTCGAAACTTTTTGAAAGCATCACCATAGGCGGCCTTGCCATTAAAAACAGGATTGTGCTGCCGCCGATGTGCATGTTTGTTGCTGATGAGGGCGGCCACGCCACGGATTTTCACCCGATGCATTACGCTGCGCGGGCCATTGGCGGCGTGGGGCTTATCATCGTGGAAGCCACCGGCGTGGAAAATGCCGGCAGGATATCAAACAACTGCCTTGGGGCGTATGAGGACGGCCATATCGCGGGTCTTACGCGCATTGCGGATGCCATCAAGGCCTATGGGGCCGTTGCGGCTATACAGCTTGGCCATGCGGGCCGCAAATGTACGTCCAATGTGCCTGAAGTTTTTGCACCATCGGCCGTTGCCTTTGATGACAAGGATAAAACGCCCAAGGAAATGACCGCTGAGGACATTGACCGCGTGGTGGCGGCTTTTGGAGATGCCGCCGCCCGTGTAGCCAAGGCAGGCTTTGAAATGATTGAAATTCACGGCGCCCATGGCTATTTGATATCGACTTTTATGTCGCCCCTTGCCAACAAACGCACCGATGAATACGGCGGCAGCCACGAAAACCGTGCGCGCCTGCTGGGCCGCGTGCTGGATGCCGTAAAGGCAAACTTTAGCGGCGCAATTTGTGTGCGAGTGTCCGCAAGTGACTTTGTGGAAGGCGGCAATACGCCCGAAGATGTGGCGGCCATGCTTAACACAGTTAAGGGCAAAGGTATTGACATTCTGGACGTAAGTGCCGGTGGTGTGGCGCCCGTGATGCCCAATGTCTACCCGGGCTATCAGGTGAAATTTGCGGAAATTATCAAGGAAGCCACAGGCATACCCGTAATGGCAGGTGGATTGCTGACTGCGCCTACCCATATGGAAGAAATTGTGACAAACGGCCGCGCCGATATGGTTTTTGTAGGACGAGAACTTTTGCGTAATCCAAATTTTGTTATTGATGCTGCGAAACAACTTGGCGTAAACATAGAATTGCCAAAACAATACGCAAGAGCTTATTAGGCCTAGCTTACATTTCGGCTTCGATAGCATATATTGGAAATATCGATATATCTAAAGGAGACGAACAATGACCTATAACAACAACCATTCGGACTTTGGCCCAAAGCCTTTTGTAATCGACATTGCCCGTGCCACGCTGCATAACGACACTTTTCGCACGGCCCTATGGACCGGCCCCCATCTGCAATTGACGGTGATGTGCATCAACCCTGGTGAGGACATCGGCCTGGAAGTGCATCCCCATGTGGATCAATTTTTACGCATAGAAGAAGGAAAGGGGATGACATTTATGGGCCCAACCCATGACGATTTGCCCTTTGTGCAGCCCGTGTATGATGATAGCGCGGTGTTTGTGCCTGCCGGCACATGGCACAATATCATCAACACAGGTGACGAGCCCCTAAGGTTGTACACCGTTTATGCCCCGCCGAATCACGCGCCCGGGACGGTGCATGAGACGAAGGAGATTGCAGAAAGAGAAGAAGGACATTAAAAAACAAAGCCCCTTGCGCAAAGGGGCTTTGTGCCGGGAAAATTCTATTGTGAAAGACAGGCCAAAGCCATAATAGCAAAAATGGGCGCAAGGTTTGGTGTGTTTTTGTGCCCCGCGCACCTTTCATCCACGTCATACACCCCGTCATCATGGAGAGATGCATCTCCAGAAGCCGCTGCAACACCGCCGCCCATATGTCTTAGAGGCTTATATTCATTTTTAGGCATTTGTGACGAAAGGCCCCGCAAAGTCTCCATCATATGAAGCATGTCGATGGTTTTGTTAACTGTTTCGTGGCTTCTATAGTCTATAAAAGGCTTTAAAGCATCCAAGAGCCGCGCTTCTCTCGTTGGATTTTTCTTTACCCGCTTGTTTTCCGCGGCAACGGCCTTGGTTATGGGCTTGATGTATTTTTCGCTAAGCATTGCCTTTATCATGTCGGCCGCTTGATTTACATCGCCTTTTATTATTTGGTTATTGCTCATCATTTGTGTAATTTCATAAATTTTGTTTTCGTTTGACATATATTTAACCTCCTAAAAAGGGTTATTTGACAGCAATTTCTCGATATCCAGCATCCCCCAGCCTTGGCGGTTGCGGGAAAAGCGCAAATCTAAAGCGGAAAGCTTTAGCCTAAGCTTTACTTCATTTGGCGTGAGGGCGGGAAACTTTTGTAGCAGCAGGGCTACGGCTCCCGCAATACGTGGCGAGGCCATGGATGTGCCGCTCATCTGCACGTAGTAGTCGTCCATAACTTTCATATTTGAAAGACGCTTTTCGCTAATTTCCGGACTATTTGTAAGACAAGAAATTATGCCACAGCCGGGCGCTACAATATCCGGCTTTATAATGCATTCCAGCGTTGGCCCTCTTCCCGAAAAGTTTTTCATAGAGCTGCCGCCGATGTCTACAGAATTTTGGTCATCAGCAGCACCCACGGTTATGGCTTTTCGGCTGGTGCCGGGGCTGGTTATGCTTTGCTTCCTGGGCCCATTGTTGCCCGCCGCAACAACCATAACAATGCCCTCGTCCCATGCTGCTTCCACTGCTTTCACGAGGGGGTCTACACTGCCCACATCCAAAGTGCCAATGGAAAGATTTGCGACACGTATATTATATCGTTGCTTATTGTCGATAATCCACTGTATGCCCGCTAGTGCGTCCGTGGCGTTACCTCGCCCCGCCTCGTCCAGAACTTTTATGCCTATAATATTTGCCTCGGGGGCCATGCCCATATATTTGCCCTGGGACATGACCCCGTTTCCTGCTGCTACACCGGCCACATGGGTGCCGTGGCCGTTATCATCGTAGGGGTGTGTGCGGCTGTTTATAAAGTCTACACAGGTTAGGATGCGGCTTTTAGGCAAAATTAGGTCGTTTACGGGGGCGACGCCCGTGTCCAAAATTGCTATGGAAATGCCACGCCCAGTGACATCTGTCGACTGGGCTGTGATATAAGTATTATTTTGTATAGAACTTACGCCCTCTATGCCTTGCAGTTCGGCAAGATTTGCCTTCGGAACTTCCACTACGTAAAGCCCTACCGAAGGCAACCGATACTTTACATTGGCCACAGCGGCTATCCGCTTCTCTTGTTCTTCATTATTTGTGGCTTCCACAATAATTTCAATTTTTTCCATGGGCGACACCCCTTTTTCTTGGATTTCTTTGGATACTTCATAATATTGACGGACAAAACGCGGTGTTACTAAGCATGTTTCACAATTTTGAAAATTGTGCTTGACATATAACGGAAGGTATGTTAATATAATTGTTGATTAAGAAGAAGCCTGCTTCTCACCTCTTGCTTTTTAGCATTGTGGTTACCTAAATTTATTAATTTTGGTATGTTCAATTTTAGTATTTAAGGTATGCGGGCACATCTTTGTGGCCCGTTTTTTGCGGGGAAATAAGACTTTCGATTATCAGGAGGTGTACGTTATAGCCGAGTTTTTTATTAACGATCAAATTAGGGACAAAGAGGTTCGCTTAATTGGCGATTCTGGAGAAATGCTGGGGATTTTTTCGTCACGCGATGCACAAAAAATGGCTGATGACAAAAATTTAGATTTAGTGAAAATTTCTCCGGGGGCTAAGCCGCCTGTCTGCAAAATTATGGATTTTTCTAAATTCAAATTTGAACAGGCTAAAAAGGACCGGGAAGCAAGAAAAAAACAAAAAACCCAGGATACCAAAGAGCTTTGGCTTACCCCTAATATTGACACCCATGATATCGAGGTAAGAGTTAAAAGGGCCATAGAATTTTTGAAAAATGGTGATAAAGTAAAGGTTACTGTGCGTTTTCGCCATGGCCGTGAAATGGGCCGCACCAATACGGCATACACCATTTTAGATAATTTTGCCAAATCTGTTGCCGAATATGGAAATGTGGACAAACCCCCGAAAATGGAAGCTCGCAGGATGTCCATGTTCCTTATCGCGAAAAAAGATATTGAGAAAAAGGCAGAAAAGGGCGACCAAAAAGAGGAAAAACCAACAGAAGACACAAAATAATTACAAATAAAAGGAGTTTTTACAATGCCGAAAATGAAAACCAACCGTGCCGTTGCAAAACGCTTTAAAATGACGGGCACAGGAAAACTGAAGCGCATGAAATGTAACAAAAACCATATATTGGAAAAGAAAAGCCCTAAGCGCAAGCGCAATCTGCGTAAGGCCACCTTGGTTGATAAAACCATGCAAAATAACTACAAAAGGGTATTACCATATCTGTAAAATACTGGAGGATAATATATCATGGCAAGAGTTAAAGGTGGCTTAAACGCCAAAAAAAGACATAGAAAAGTTTTGAAAATGGCAAAGGGTTTTTATGGGGCGCGTAGCAAGCAGTATCGCACAGCTAAGCAGGCCGTAATGCGTGCTATGGCGCACAGCTTTGCCGGCCGCAAGCAAACTAAGCGCGACTTTAGACGCCTGTGGATAACACGCATCAATGCCGCTGCAAGGATAAACGGCATCTCGTATTCCAGATTTATGAATGGCTTGAAAGTTTCAGGCATCAACATTAACAGAAAAATGTTGGCGGAAATGGCCATACATGATGCGCCAAGCTTTGCGAAGCTTGCTGATATGGCAAAGGCTAGCGTATAATATGGCATATTCTTCTATAGAATGATAATCTAGCGAAGTAGTCCGCTTATGGGCGGCTTCGCTATTTTTTGATAATGAAGAATTGGGGGATTATATGAAAAGAAGCGCAATTGCTGTGTTTGTACTGTTAATAATCCTGGCGGGCGGTGCCCTGCACGCGTCAACCAACAGCCCACGAGGCGGCTCTCGTTATATTCCATGGGACTTTGCCACCTTTGCCGCGCCAAATTCTGAATCCCAGCGCACCGGCAGATTTTCGCCGCAAACTGTTAGCTATACTGAAGATAACGGCGATGGTTGGATATTAATAAACACATATCGCGGACCGGGTTGGGTGTATTATAGAGAGCCCCTGGTAAATATTGTAACAATAACCATCTCTGCCGCAGGCGATACCACTTTGGGCGGTGATAACCGCTGGGCGGGATATCACGCCTTCATGCGCGAATTTGAGCGAAGCGGCCGCGACCATAGCCATTTTCTTAGCAATGTCACACACATTTTTGAAGCCGATGACCTAACCATCCTTAACCTTGAAGGAACCCTAACCTACGCCACAGAACATATGGACAAAGAATTTGTTTTCAGAGGACCGCCGCATTTTGCGCAGATATTGTCTTCATCGTCGGTGGATGTGGTAACAATTGCCAACAACCACACAGTTGACTTTTTTGACAGAGGCTATCGTGATACAAGAGAAGCCTTGCGCGCCGAGGGTGTAGCATATTTTGGTAACGAGTTTAATACTATCATGGAAATAAATGGCATACGTGTGGGCTTGTTTGGCCATCGCATTTGGAGCGATACCACCTTTAACCGCAATCGCATCACTGCTGCCATTGAGGACTTGCAAGACCGCGGCGCACAACTAGTTATCGCCTACTATCATTGGGGCGTGGAACGAAACAACCACCCAGAGCCCTATCAAATAAGCATCGGGCGGTTTACAATAGACCAAGGGGCGCATCTGGTGCTTGGCGCACATCCCCATGTCATCCAAGGTATTGAAGAGCATGATGGCTATCATATCGTCTATTCTCTTGCTAATTTTTCCTTTGGCGGCAATTCTAACCCCCCTGACCAAGACAGCTTTATTTTCCAGCAGACCTTCACCTTCCATGATGGTGTGCTACAACCCGAAATTGATGTAAATATCATCCCTATCTTTGTTTCGTCTGTGCGATATCGTAATGATTTTCAACCAACAGTTGCAGAGGGCGCAGAGGCGAAACGCATCCTGGAAAGAATTCGCGCTTACAGTGAAAGACTAGGCCGTTAGGAGAGAAATTGTATGAAGCATCTTGCAAAAGTGATAGTTTTTATTATGGTAACTTTGTTGGGCACTGCAATGTTGGTGTTAGCTCAACCTGAAGTCTATTACATACCATTGCAATATTTTACGTATGATACTTATTATCAGCAAAATGAAGAAGACGAAGAAGATGAAGAAAAGCGATCTATAAGCGCATACCACGAGCCATACAGGCCCAGTGTGCAACACACGAATCGCGCAATGGGGCTCTTTGAAAGCAGAGGGGCCACCGAGTACATAAGCCTAATTCCGCCTCAGATAGTTACTGTGCTGGACGAAGATGATAGGTGGTTGCTAATATCAACCTATAATGGCCCTATGTGGATATACCTGGACTTTGCACCAACCACCTACCATCTGGAAGAGGCTCTAAGCCGGCATGGCAACAGGGTTTCGGTGTTTTATATGAATTTGGACACGGGCTTTACTTTTACATATAATCCAAACCGTACGCATTTTAGCGCAAGCGTGGGCAAAATCTACAGCGCGCTGTATATCTATACCCTGGCAGAGCGCGAATATATCACGCTGGATGGCGTACACACTTTTACCTCTGCAAACCACCGCGGCGGTACCGGCCGCATACAGCATAGACCCTTTGGCACACAGTTTACGGCGGCAGAGCTACTGGGATATTCCATGCGATACAGCGATAATGTGGCCTATGTTATGATGGCACAGCATTACAACCATCCTTATTTCACTTTTCACGATTTTGTAGAGGAAGTTGGCGCAAATTCTGATATGATAACAAGCTTGACGTCTAAAAATATATATCTCGCCGATGCGGCCATATGGATGAACGCCGTGCATGAATATTTAGAATCTGACGGCAGATATTCCGAGGCTTTTAGAAATGATTTGATAGCAACCCTTAGCCTTATAGGATCGGACAATTATGACGTGGCTTCGAAATATGGCTGGTCCGGCTATGCTTTCCACGATGCGGCCATTGTCTACGCCTCATCGCCCTATATTTTGATTGTTCTGTCTGACTTTGGCTGGGAAGACCCCGGCGTAAGCTTTGGACACTTTGCGCGTATCGGACGCTTGTTTGAGGAATTTAATGACAGGTATTTTAGGTAGCCCTTCATATATATGCATACAAAAAGAGCCTGCTAAGGGCTCTTTTCTTATTGCTTGGTTAGCCTTGTCGACTAAAGTCGACTGCGGCTTGCGACTTGAAAGTCGCTTGGTGGTTGGCTTACTGCGTTATATAGCAAAACTTGTTCGTTTACGAGACTGCTTCTGGTGGTGACATTCGTCGCTTCTATGGGTTTATACAAATCGTTTACGCTAACCCAAACAACCTGCGTTTTCTCGTATGTCTTTTCAGGCCTAATTGCCATACCGAGTTTAGTCGGAATCTTTAGCCGACTTTAGTCGGCACTACTTTTTAAAGACAAAGTATCACCACAACATCATTCACATTGGTGCCCGTTGGGCCTGTGATAATCAATCCATCAACTGCTTTGAGGGCATTGTAAGAATCATTATTGGCCAGCACTCCGTCGATATCTATACCTGCTTCTTTTAACTTCGCGGCGGTTTGTCCATCAACAATGCCGCCAGCGGCATCGGTTGGCCCGTCGGTGCCGTCGGATCCCAGCGAGAAGATAAGGGCGTTTTCAAGTCCGGCGATGCCCTTGGCAGCCGCAAGCATCTTTTCTTGATTGCGGCCACCTTTGCCTTTGCCTTTAAGGGTAACCACCGTTTCGCCGCCGGCGATGATGGCACAAGGTGTTGCAAAAGAGTTTCGGCCGGCTTTGGTATCTGCCGCGATGGTGGCGAAAAGACGGCCTGCTTCGCTGGCCTCGCAATTCATAGTGGTTGTCAGCACAAAAGGCGTATAGCCAAGCTTTTTGGCCGTCTCGGCGGCAGATTCGCAAAGGGTGCGCACACTGCCTGTTATAACGGTTTTAACATTGTCGATTGCTTTCGGCGTTTCTGATGTTAGATATTTATTTTGCAGATCCGTTAGCTTCAAATTGTATTTCGCGGCAACTTTCATTGCGTCCTCAATTGTGGAAGCATCAGGCACAGCGGGGCCGGAAGCGATAGTATCCAGCCTATCGCCAAGTACGTCCGACAAGATGATGGCAAAAACCTTGGCAGGCGACGCAAGCTGGGCAAAACGTCCCGCCTTTACGCTGGAGAGACGCTTGCGTATCATGTTCATCTCCACGATGTCAGCACCGCTTGCCAAAAGCTGATTTGTGATATCCTGTATGTCATCAAGGGTTATGCCTTCCAGCGGCCTTTCAAACAGCGCAGACCCGCCGCCGGACACCAAAAACAGCAGCTCGTCATTTTCTGTAAGGCTTTCGGCCAGCTTTATGCATTCATAAGTGGCGGCGATGGTGTTTTCATCAGCCACGGGATGCCCAGCTTCGTAAATATCACATTTTGGCAAATCCCCCATTGAATGCTCATATTTCGTGACAACGATGCCCTTAACCAGCTTGTCGCCCAGATATTCCTGCGCCGCCTTGGCCATTGTCCACGCTGCCTTGCCAATGGCCACCAAGTAGATATTGCCCTTGAAATCATGGGCCTTCAAGGCATTTTCCACAGCCGTGCCCGGCATATTTTCATCAATAATATTTTTTATCATCAATTGCGCGTCATCAAAAACCTTGCTCATAAAAATCCTCCTCAATATCACATTAGGGCGTGCGACATTTTAGTGCCGGCACGCCCTAACTTATGTTCTAAAAATCTTTTTTAGCCCGCAATAAGGGTGTATATCATATAGAAGGCAAAGATACCTAACATACACGCCACGCCCTGCACAACCGTCATGGATGTCCAGTTTTTATAGCCTTGCTGCGGCGTTTGGTCGGAAAGTTTGCTAACAACCCAGAAGTAAGAGTCGTTTGCGTGAGAGGCCATCATAGAACCTGCGCCAATAGCCATTACAACAAGGGCGATTTCGATAGGCGAAGTGAAGCCCATCGTTGTCATCAAAGCTCCCATGATACCGGCGGTTGTCATCATTGCAACGGTAGAAGAGCCTTGGGCTGTTTTGATGATAGCAGAAACGATAAATGGGAAGAAGATGCCCATCCACATGATGGCTCCAGAATTGGCCTGGATAAACGGAACTATGTCAGACGCACGAATAACTTGACCAAGGGTAGAACCGGCAGCTGTGATGAAAAGAATTGGGCCAAGCATTTTTAATGTTTCGTTGGTAACGCCGTTGAATTTTGGCATTTGTTTTGTAACACAAAGAAGCAACACGGCAAACAACACACCGATGGCCAAAGCTGTAACAGGATGGCCTAAGAACACAAAGAATGTGGCAAGGCCTGACATTGTGTGAGGGTCTATTACATTGTAAGTTACAATTGAGCCTATGGCCATAAAGATGATTGGCATAAGAATTGGCGCAAGAGCCAAAAATCCGTTTGGCAGCCCGCCATATTCTTTAACGATATCGTCATAATCTTTCACGGTTGCGTCATTTTGAATTTGAAGATCTTCTTCAGACTTATCTTTCTTGCCGCGCCATACTGAGAAGAAGTATGCGGCTATCAAAGATGGAATAGAAACAACCACGGATACCCACATTACTGTGATAAGCTGATCGCCCATGCCAAGCATTTCGGAAGCGGCAAGAGGGCCGGGCGTTAAAGGAACAAGCACGTGGGATGTGTAAAGGCCGGCACCAAGGCCAATGGCGGTTGCGACGCCGCTTGCTTTGGTACGCTTTACGATGGATTTACGAACAGGGTTTATGATAACGAAGCCCGAATCGCAAAAAACCGGCACGGAAACAATCCAACCCATAACAATAATTGCTAAGGTTGGGCTTGCTTTACCCAAAAGCTTTACTATCATATCGGCTATTTTAAATGCGCCGCCGGTGGCCTCAAGTACGCCGCCTATCAGCGCACCGAAAATGATAACAATACCTATGTTTGTAAAAATAGCGGAAAAGCCAGCACCGACAACCTGTAGGATAGTTCCTGAGGCAAATGCGGTGCGAACATATTCTCCTGTGTTACCGTCTACCACTACGGTGGTTAATGGGATACCGTCTGCCGCAAAGGCAAGTATTAGGGCAACACCCAATATTGCTAAAAATGGGTGAAGCTTAAACTTTGATATCGCCAAAATCATTACGACAATCATTAGCAAAAAGAACAAGATAAGCCAAATTCCTGTCATTATACAACATCCTCCCTGTTTTGCGGTATTGGCACCAATGTATGCACAATACCACAACGATTTATTTTATTTTACTGAGACAACACTAACATAATACATAATACATGTCAAGCATTTTTTAACATTTTTGTACAAAAAGCCCCTGCTTTTTGCAGGGGCTTCCGTTTGGTATATATCTTTTCTTAATTGGTTATGGATGTTTCCTCATCATCATTTGTGGCCGTTGCAATGTCTTCAAATACTTCGGGTGGTTCTGGTGGCGGTGTCGGCTGCGGCGTAGGCGTGGGCTGTGGTGTGTAATTTACGTTGCCGTCATTATAGGCTTGATTTACATTTGCGTCGGATTCCTCATAGGGCAGGGGATATTGCGTGCCATTGCCGCCTTGCTGCAAATTGTTAAGCATTGAAGCCATATCGGGGTCGTCCCTGTCTATATGGTCGAAATTAAATTGGCTATAGTCAATATGACCTGCATGTGGACCATGGACATGACAGACGGTGCCGTCTATCACGGCTTGGGGCACTTCCAAATGGGCATCCGCAATGGAAGCACTGCCCGCAATGTCAATCCATGGGCTTCTGTCGCGCCAAATACCTGTGCGGCGCACAATTTGGTCCCGCGGACACCATGGGCTTGGTATCATGCCCGTCACAATGTTGATTTCGTAGGTTCTATGCAATGTACAAGGTATT
>WQVI01000057.1 GCA_009781625.1 Defluviitaleaceae bacterium
GAAAGCCCATGATTATCAAATCTGGGTGAAAGGATTTGAACCTTCGACCTCCAGAACCCCATTCTGGCGCGCTACCAAGCTACGCTACACCCAGGTTTTACAACGAGGGATATTTTATCATAAATTTGGCAAAGTGTCAAGGAAATTTTTGCGTGTGTGTTATCTTTTTATCTTTAGCCGTACCGTTTTTGATGCCTTTGAGGGGCCCGGATAGGCGGAAATTACTTCTGCGTACAGATGGGCTATGTTTTGGCCAAATTTTTTGCTAGAGAGGTGGCTGATGGCGGAGAGGGCATTGGTGGTGATGCGGTTTTTTTCGGCGTCGTCTGATAGTATGCTTGTTACCAGCTGGGGCAAGTGGTTGGCATCGTGGAAGGTGAGGCCTGTTTCGCCGTGGCGCACAAGGCCTTCTATGCTTTTGTCAAATTTCGCGATAACGGGCAGGTGGGCGGCCATTGCCTCAACGTAAGTGAGACCCTGAGTTTCTGTGACGGATGCATTTATGAAGGCATCACCCAACTGATAGTATTTGCCAATATCGTGCCAGGGCTTTGCCCCTGTGAAGATGACATTTGCGTTAATCTGCAAGTCTTTGGATAGTTCTTCCAGATGGCTGCGGGCGGGGCCGTCCCCTACGATAACCAGCTTCACATCGGGCAGCACTTCAAGTATTTTCGGCATTTGATTTATGATGACATCTATGCTTTTTTCTTTGGCTATGCGGCCAATGGACAGCAGCACGCGCTCTTGCGGCAAAATGCCCAGAGATTGCTTTATGGCCTTAATTTCTTCCGGGCAATGCTGCTGGGGGCTAAAGGGCTCAAAATCAATGCCGGTGGGTATTATCCTTATGGGCCTTTCCACGCCGTAGGAAGCCAAAAAGTCCTTAGACTTTTCCGCAGGGGTTATAACAACCCGCGACCTGTTGCAGAAAAACCTTGAAAACTGCCTGGCCATTTTGGGCGTTACAAGATGGCCGCCGGCCACATAATGCACATAGTCTTCCCACATTGTGTGGTATGTGTGTACCAAGGGTATCTTTAAAAATTCTGAAACAATTTTCCCAAAGAAGCCAAGAGAAAATTCTGTATGTGTGTGTACGATGTCCAGCTTTAGCTTGCGCATTTTAAGCAAAACCTTGGGTGGGTATAAAAGCCCCACGCGATGCGAGCGCATGAAGACAAAAGGCATGGAGGGCATACGATAGATGCCCGGTGTTGGCGTGGCGCGGGGCTCGCTTGTGGTAAAGATATACACATTGTGGCCAAGGGCCGCAAGCTCTTTTTGCAAAAGATGTACGGATGTTGCAACACCGTTAATTTGCGGAAAATAGGTGTCTGTAAAAAGGCCTATGTTTAGGCTTTTGCTCATTTGCCATCATCCTTTCTGTGTTTAATATAGCACAAATGGGATTGTGGGTCAAGTCTGCAAATGTTGCCTTGATGCTAGCGTTGGCTGGATTGCTTTGGACTTGTGCTGTATCATAATTCAATTGTCATTGGCCTCGCAATGACGGTTGAACTGTCGTGGACATCCAATTAGCAAAGCAGCGTCCAACTGTCATTGCGAGGCCAACGGTGGTTAAAAGCTGGCGTAGTACAGGGCCGAAGCAATCCAGCTTGCATCAACATCAACATTTATACACATCGGCCAACTGGATTGCTTCGGACTTGCACTATATCATAATTCAACTGTCGTAGTCCTCGCAATGACAGTTGAACTGTCGTGGACTTCCGGCAGCAACGCGACGTCCAACCGTCATTGCGAGGCCAACGTCAAGTGAAAAAACCAATGCAGTTTAAGGCCGAAGCAATCCAGCTTACGTCAATATCAAAATTTATACTCATCGGCTAACTGGATTGCTTCGGACTTGTGCTGTATCCATAATTCAACTGTCGTAGTCCTCGCAATGACGGTTGAACTGTCACGGACTTCCGGCAGCAACGCAATGTCCAACCGTCATTGCGAGGCCAACGTCAAGTTAAAAAACCAGTGTAGTATAGGGCCGAAGCAATCCAGCCTACGTCAACAACAAAATTTATACACATCGGCTAACTGGATTGCTTCGGACTTGTGCTGTATCATAATTCAACTATCGTAGTCCTCGCAATGACAGTTGAACTGTCGTGGACTTCCGGCAGCAACGCAACCGTCCAATTGTCATTGCGAGGCCAACGTCAAGTTAAAAAACCGATGCAGTACAAGGCCGAAGCAATCCAGCTAACCAATTTTTGGTTTGTGCTATATCAAAGGCGGCTACCATGGGATACACGGCAGCCGCCTTTGCTGTTAAAATTTACGCCATATTATCAAAAACTTGCCCCAATATTTCAAGGCCTTTTACCAATTGTTCATTTGTTGGCGAGGAGAAGTTTATGCGGAAATATTGCGATTTTTCGTTGGGGTCTACCAAGAAGGCATTGCCCCAAACAACGGCCACGCCGGCTTCCAGGGCGTTTTTGCAATATTCGCGCATATCTATATGGTCCGGCAGGCGGCAGAAGACGTAAAGGCCGCCTTCGGGCTTGACGTAAGTTACCTTGCCGCCAAGGTGCTTCTCAAGGCCTTCCAGGGTCAGTTGCAGCTTATGCCTGTAAATATCGCAAACCTTGGTGATATGGTTTGCGAGGCCGTATTTTTTCATATATTCGTACACAATCATTTGGCTTAACAGGGGCGTATGTACGTCGCTGGCTTGCTTTGCCACGGCCAGCTTGTTGAAATATGGCGTGGGCACATGCATAAAGCCGACGCGCAGGCCGGGTGAGATAATTTTGGAGAAGCTGCCGGCGTAAAGGACGATGTTTTCAGGATCGAAGGACTTTATGGATGGGATATGTTCGCCGAAGTAGCGAAGGTCGCCGTAGGGGTTGTCTTCCAGGATAAGGGTGTTATACTTCACCGCAAGGGCATATAGCTGCTTGCGCTTTTCAAGGGACATTGTCCAGCCCGAAGGGTTTTGGAAATTAGGGATGACATAGATAAAGCGCACGTTTTTCTCACGCTTTAGGGCCTCTTCCAGCTTTTCCATGTTCATGCCGTCAAATTCCATATCAACGCCGACGATATTTGCATTGTATGAGATGAAAGAATTTAAAGAGCCGATGAAGGTGGGGTTTTCGGTGATGATGGTGTCGCCTTCGTTGCAAAAAATCTTGGCGCATAGCTCTATGCCTTGGGTTGCGCCCGATGTGATAAGCAGCTCGTTATCATCAATGCGCAGGCCGCCGTTTTCAACCATATCGGTGTACAAAATTTGGCGCAGAGGCTCGTAGCCCGAAGAAAGGCCGTATTGCAAGGTGGTGATGGGGTTTTCTTTTAAAATTTTGCTGGAAAGCTCTGCAACTTCTTCGGCGGGAAAGGCATCGGGGGATGGGTTTCCGGCCGCAAAGGCAATAACCTTGCCGCCAACAGTGTGCTTCAAAATTTCATACACGGCGGCGGGCTCTAGGTTGACAATCCTATCTGCAAACTGCATGTTCATGATATTCCTCCTTGGGTTTAGAAGATATGTCATAATTACAGCATAATTATAACGTATATTTACAGCAAAGTCTACAATAGATTTATTTCCTATTGACTTTTTTTGAGAAATTTACTATATTAGAAGGAGATGAATGTTAAAACAAAGACAATGAGGGGGAACAAAATGCTAAAGAGCTTTGAAGAGCTAAAAAACAAAGTTTTGGGAAATAAAGAAAAGAAGGTTATTGCGTTGGCGTGTGCGGCGGATGCGGCATCCCTTGAGGCCCTGCGCGATGCAGAGCGCGAATTGGGTGTGGACTATCTGCTGATAGGGGATGCATCCGCTATTTTGGAGACGGCGCGCAAAGTGGATTTTGCCTTTGCCCAGGAAAAAATAGTCCAGGCCGATGATGAGGCCGCGGCGGCTGAAATGGCCGTAAACTTCGTGCGCGAAGGCCGCGCAGATATATTGATGAAAGGCAAGATGCAGACGGCAACGCTGCTGAAAGCCGTTGTGGATAAGGAAAAAGGCATCAGGACGGGCGGCCTCATGTCCCACATGGCCGTGCTGGAATGCCCCGCATATAAAAAGCTGATATACGTGACAGACGGCGGCATGGTGACGCGGCCGGATGCAGAGCAAAAGAGGGCCATCCTACAAAATTCCGTGGACTTTTTGCGAAGAGTTGGTTATGGCATGCCCAAGGCCGCCATTTTGGCCGCCGTTGAGGCCGTAAACGAAAAAATGCAGGAGACGGTGGACGCCGGGCAGCTGGCCGCCCTAAACGCATCGGGAGACATACCAAATTGCATCGTCGAAGGCCCTCTGTCCTTTGATTTGGCCATTTCGGCAGAATCCGCCAAAACCAAGGGCATAGAGAGCCGCGTGGCAGGGGACACCGACATCTTCCTGCTGCCCGACATTGCCGCCGGAAACATCATGGCCAAGGTGCTTATCTATCTTGGCGGTGCCAAGATGGCGGGCTGCATCTTGGGGGCGGCGGCGCCCATCATTGTTGTATCGCGTGGTGCCGGCGCTGAGGAGAAGATGTTGTCCATCTTGCTAACCATGGCCGTCTAGGAGGCTGATATGCTAACCATCGAGGAAATTACGCAAAAACTAAAGCCCGTTTTTGAGGCCAATGGGGTTACGAAGGCTATTTTGTTTGGGTCTTATGCTAAGGGGTGTGCCACGGAAGATAGCGACCTTGATATTGTTGTGGAAACTGAGGCGCATGTGCGCGGATGGGATTTTGGTGGCATACATATGGACATTGTTGAATGCCTAGAAATGGAAATTGACTTAATTCCACGCCAAGATGTTGTGCCCGGGGGCAAGGTTGATATAGAGGCAGCGCAAACAGGAATGGTGATTTATGAAAGATGATGTGAGATATATCATAAGAATTAACAAATACTGTCAAGAGGTAATGGAATTTGTGGGTGAGCAACGACTTCAAAAGTGTTCACGCTCATATTCCGTGGCGAAAAATTATGGGCATTAGAGACATTATCGCTCATGACTATGAAGGAATCCGTTGGGAGACTTTGTGGCAAGTAATTAAGGAAAGTATCCCCGAACTGCTGAACTACACTGAAAAAATCCTGCAAGATATATAGCGAGGTGAAGCTCATGCTAACCGTTGAGGAAATCACACAAAAACTAAAACCCGTCTTTGAGGCCAATGGGGTTACGAAGGCTATTTTGTTTGGGTCTTATGCTAAGGGGTGTGCTACGGAAGATAGTGACCTTGATATTGTTGTGGACACAGAGCCCCATGTGCGTGGCATAGATTTTTTTGGCATCATTGAAGATATCAGACAGAAACTTGATGATATAGAAGTAGATTTGATACCGCAACGGTCTATAATTCCTGATGGAAGGTCAGACTTAGAAATCAAAGAGACGGGGTTGGTAATATATGAAAAATAAAGATAAGGTTTGTCTTCAAAAAATTGCTGTCTATTGTCAAAATATTCTATCATTTTGCGATGGCATTTCGCATGAAGACTTTTTAAACAGTGATTTGTTAAAATATTCTTGCTCTTTTGCTCTTGGACAAATTGGAGATTTGGTAAAGCGAATAAGCGACGAAACCAAAGAGAAGTACCCAAAAGTTATCTGGCATAAAATATCGGGCCTTAGAAACAGGGTTGTTCATGAGTATGAAAGAATCAATTTGGATATTGTTTGGGAAACTGTGACGTAAAGTATTCCGGAATTGCTAAAGTATACACAAGAAATATTACATAACATAAACCAGGAGGAGACACAATGAGAATGCTTATGACAGGCGACGAGGCTTTGGCCCGCGGCGCGTATGAGGCGGGGGTACATTTTGCTTCGGCATACCCGGGCACGCCCAGCACGGAAATTTTGCAAAACATGACGCAGTACAAAGAGGTTTTTTCAGAATGGGCACCTAATGAGAAGGTGTCTGTGGAAGCGGCGGCGGGGGCGTCCATAGCCGGCATGAGGGCCATGGCTTCTATGAAGCATGTGGGCGTTAATGTGGCGGCGGATGCGCTGTTTACCTTTGCCTATACGGGCGTTAACGGCGGCATGGTGCTTATTTCGGCGGACGAGCCCGGGATGCACAGCAGCCAAAACGAGCAGGATAACAGATATTATGCCCAGGCGTCAAAGATACCGATGCTAGAGCCTTCGGACAGCCAAGAATGTATTGACATGATGAAGGTGGCTTTTGAGATAAGTGAAGAATTTGACACGCCGGTGATGATAAGGATAACCACGCGTATTGCCCATTCTAAGAGCATTGTAGAGCTGAAGGACAGGGTAGAGGTGCCTATACGCGAATATGTAAAGGACATCAGGAAAAACCTACCTGTGCCTGCCGTGGCCCTTGGCCTGCGCATTAGGGTGGAAGAGCGCATGACGAAGCTGGCGAAATATACGGACGAAACGCCGCTTAATTATATTGAAAAGGGCGGCAACATTGGCGTTATCGCTTCCGGCAAATGCGTAAACTTTGCCAAGGAAGTTTTTGGCGACAGTGCTACATATCTCAAGCTGGGCTTTACATATCCGCTGCCGGACAAGCTTCTGGACGAATTTTACGCACAGATGGGGGACGCGACAATCTATGTTATCGAAGAAAACGACCCTTGGCTGCAACATTGGGTAGAGCGTCGCGGCTATAAATGCGTTGGCAAGCCGACGATACCGCCTTTTGGCGAGATGACACCTGATGTGCTGCGCGCGGCCATACATGGCAAGACGCTGCCCACGCTGGATGTGCCTACGGACATGTCTGTGCCCCGTCCGCCTATCTTATGCAGCGGCTGCCCCCACCGCGGCTTTTTCTACGAGCTTGCGAAGCGTAAAGACACCGTAATTGCCGGCGACATTGGCTGCTATACCCTTGGATATATCGAGCCTTACAACGCTATTGATTATGTTATCTGCATGTCCAGCGCGTTTTCGGCGGCCCATGGCAGCCAAATTGCTTTTGACAAAGCGGGTAACGGCAAACGCGCCGTTGGCGTGTTAGGAGATTCTACATTTTTCCATATGGGCCTAAACGGCCTGATAGAGGTGCTTTACAACGGCAGCAAAACCATCTGCGTGGTGCTTGACAACCGCATTACAGGGATGACGGGCGGCCAAGAGCATCCCGGCACGGGCAAAGACATCTATGGCGAGCCTGCCCACGAAATGGACATTGAGGCCGTTTGCCGCGCCCTTGGTGCCAAAAATGTTACTGTCGTAAATCCAAATAATTTATCCCAGGTGCGCAACGCGCTGGATGCCGCCTATGCAAAGGACGAGCCTTCCGTCATCATCACCCGCTGGCCATGTGTGCTAAAGCCGGATATGGACGAGGCCGTGTATGAAGAATTTGGCCGCGACCTGTTTAAGAAGAAATACTTCGTGGAAGACGCGAAGTGCATCGGTTGCAAGGCCTGCATGAAGGTGGGCTGCCCATCTGTTTCTATGAGAGAATGCCCGGGCGCCAACAAGCTTGGTATGCTGGCACAAATTGACGCCACCTGTGTGGGCTGTGACGTTTGCGCTCAGGTTTGCCCGACGAAGGCTATACAGCAGAAGTAGTCTGCAATGAAATTGATTTAGGAGGATTAATTATAATGACAAAATCTATATTATTGGTAGGCGTTGGCGGCCAAGGCACCATTTTGGCCGGCAAAATATTGACGACGGGCTTGCTTACGGCGGGCTATGATGTGAAAATGAGCGAGATACACGGCATGTCCCAGCGGGGCGGGTCGGTTTCTACCCATGTGCGCTATGGGGATAAGGTGCATAGCGCGGTTATCGAAAAAGGCGGCGCGGATGTGCTTATCAGCTTCGAGCAAATGGAAGCCATGCGCTGGCTGGCGTATCTTGCGCCCACGGGCCGCGCCGTTATCAACAGCCAAGTGATATTGCCCCAAAGCGTGTTGACGGGGCAAAGAACATACCCCCAAGGCATCTTGGAAGAGATTGCGGGCAAGGTGGAGACCACGGTGCTTAACGCCACCCAAGAGGCGGCGAAGATAGGCAACCCACGCGGGCAAAATGTGCTGCTGGTGGGCACCGTTGTAAAGCTGCTGGGCCTTGATGATATCGACTGGAAAGCCATCATCGCGCAAAATGTGCGCCCGCAGTTTGTGGAAATGAACCAGAAGGCCTTTGAGGTTGGGTATTCGTTGGTATAATTAATATTAACTGGATTGCTTCGGCCTTGTACTGCATCATAATTCAATTGTCGTAGTCCTCGCAATCGTCAATACAGTTGAACTGTCGCGGACTTCCGGCAGCAACGCAACGTCCAACCGTCATTGCGAGGCCAACGGCAGTTGAAAAGCCAGTGCAGTACAGGGCCGAAGCAATCCAGACAACATCAACATCAAAAATTTATACACATAGGCCAACTGGATTGCTTCGGACTTGTACTACGTCATAATTCAACTGTCGTAGTCCTCGCAATGACAGTTGAACTGTCGTGGACTTCCGGTAGCGATATAACGTCCAGCTGTCATTGCGAGGCCAACGGCAGTTGAGAAGCCGGTGCAGTACAGGGCCGAAGCAATCCAGCTTACATCAACATCAAAAATTTATACACATAGGCCAACTGGATTGCTTCGGACTTGTGCTGTATCATAATTCAATTGTCGTAGTCCTCGCAATGACAGTTGAACTGTCGTGGACTTCCAAAACAACGCAACCGTTCAACTGTATTGACGATTGCGAGGCCAACGGCAAGTTAAAAAAACCAATGCAGTTCAAGGCCGAAGCAATTCAGCCAACGTTAGCTATCTTCGATATATGATTTAGCAATTGAGAAGCAATTAAGCTCTTTTGGCTGAAAGTGAAACTAAGGAGGAAAATTAAATGTCACATTTGGTTTTGGCTATAAATCCGGGCTCTACATCTACGAAGATAGCGTTGTTTCGGGGCGAAGAGGCCGTTTTTATCAAGAATATCGAACACGACAGGGCGGAGATTATGAAATTTCCTGACACGCCCAGTCAAAAGGAATTTCGCCTGAAATTTGTGCTGGAAGCGTTGGAAGAGCATGGCGTAAAGCCTAGCGACCTCGCCGGCGTTGTGGGGCGCGGCGGCCTTATGCCGACGATAGAGACGGGCGGCTATATTATCAATGATTTGATGAAGGAATGGATTACCGCGGAGAAGGGCGGGTCCCATGCGTCCAACTTAGGTTCGCTTTTAGCGGATTTGGTGGCGGGCCAGGCCGGCTGCGGCGCGTATATTTATGATAGCGTGGCATCAGGGCGGTTGCCGTTGGTTGCCGCAATTACGGGCTTTCCTGAGATAAAGCGCAAGTCTCTTTCCCATGTGCTAAATTCTCGGGCGCAATCCATTGAATATGCAAAGAAGATTGGCAAAAAGTTTGAGGATATGAACATCATCATAGCGCATTTGGGCGGCGGCATTTCTCTGTCGGTGTACGAAAAGGGCACGCTGGTGGATTCTGTTGGGGACGACATTGGGCCCTTTTCACCCGAGCGCGCAGGCGGCGCGCCTTTGATGGATTTTGTAAATGTTTTCCATGACAGTGGGATTGACAAGCGCGAGCTAAAAAAGAAGCTGCGCGGCATGGGCGGCGTTGTGGCCCATCTTGGCACCACGGATATCCGGGAAGTTGAAGAGATGATAGGCAAGGGTGATGAGAAGGCTAAGGCTGTGTTGGAAGCCATGTGCTACAATGTGGCCAAGGCCATTGGCGGCCTTGCCATCGCCGTTAGCGGCAAGGTTGACACCATCATCATCACAGGCGGCATTGCAAAATCCGCCATGGTGGCTGGCCTTATCTCTGAAAGGGTGAAGTTTATCGCCCCCATCGAAATTATGCCGGGAGAATATGAGCTTGAGGCCCTTGCGGCGGGCTGTTTGCGCATAATTACTGGCCAAGAGGCACCCAAGGTGCTTGTGGCCATTGATGAAGAGGGCATTGGAAAAAGCGAAGTGAAAAAGTAGACACGAAGGGGAAAACATGAAAAAAATATTAAGTATTTTATTGGCGGCAATGGTGTTAATTGGGCTTGCAGGATGTGGCAGCGAGGAAAGCCCGTTTGTAGGCACATGGCGAGGGGTATCCCTTGAAATTATTGTAGATGGAGAGGCCACATATGCTGACGCCCCTGAAACCGTCCAATTTTTTGCAGATGGAACAGGCTTTGATAGCACTGAGGGAATAGGGGACTTTACTTGGGTCACGAGGGATGGGGTTGTTAATATCACCTACGGAAATTCCACTGATTTTGCCTATTATGAAATTTCAGGCTCTATCCTCACAATGACATTTGTTATAAATGAAAGCGTAACAATTGTTGAAATATTGGAAAGAGTGGACTAGAAAACAGGAGATGCCGCAAAGCATCTCCTGTTTGTTATTTATAATCAAGCTGCGAGGTGCAGGCGGGGCATCTTGTGGCTTTAAGGCTTATTTCCGTTGTGCAAAAGGGGCAGCTTTGTGTGGTGGGTGGTGCCGCTTCAGCTGGTTTTTTCATGGCTTCCGTCAGGCGGTTCATTGCTTTGACAATTAAAAAGACGACAAAAGCCATTATTATGAAGTTGATTAGGCTGGTGATAAAGGCGCCATATATAGCCCTTTAACTTAAAAATACACACAATAAAACTTGTCTTTTTCCACAACTGCTTCGTCAGCTTCTCCTTGTGTGCCCCTAGGCACACGTCGTCGTCGCTTCCTTGCATTTGTGAAAAAATCCTGCGTTTTCTTGTATGTCTTTTCAAGTTAAAAGGCTATAATTTCTGCGCCGAAAATGGTGAAATACCATGCATCGAAGTTTTGGTTGAGGAAGAGGCCCAGGATGGGCGAAAGGATGTTATCTGTTAGGGACGAAACCACATTTTGGAAGGCAACGCCGATGATGATGCCAACGGCTAAATTCATCACATTGCCTTATAAGGCAAATTCTTTAAATTCGTTTAGGAATTTGCGCATGTGACATCTCCCTTAGAGCCTGTTTAATATCTCGCTTTCGGCGGATTTTCGAGCGTTTTTTCCCAGGGCAAGGCGCGCGCGACGACACATATAACGGAACTATATGTTAGGAGCGCGCAACGCGGCCATGGGGAAAATAAGCCGAAAAGGCGTCGGAATGGAGATATTAAATAGGCTCTTACAACGCCTTAATTTTGCGGAATTTCTCCTCGTGGTCCCCTACGGTGGCGGCAAGGCCATCAACCTTTCTGTCAACGGATTGCAGAAGGGCGAAGTCTTCATTTTGATGATGATGGATGCCGCGTACGTAGGTTAGCAGGTCGGATTGGCCTTTTTCGAGCTTTGCAAAGCTCTGCTCAAGCTTAATCTGGCCCTGCTCAAGTTTGTCTAGTCTCTGCTCAATCTTAACCTGGCCCTGATTTAAATCTGTGATGTAAGTTTGCATCAGGTTTACAGTAGTAGTCAAATTCTCTAGCATTAATAGGATTTTCTCTTCATTGTTCATGGCGAAAGTTCCTTTTTGAAAAGGGTATGGTTTATTTTAACATGGCGATGGGGTAAAGTCAATTAAAAAACTAGACCTGTTCGTAAACCTATTTCTACTAAGCTCAATACAATTTTCCACGCTTGACCTATGCAAGCTGAAAATCTATTTCGCTAAGTAGAAATTAGGGTTTACAAACAGGCCTA
>WQVI01000058.1 GCA_009781625.1 Defluviitaleaceae bacterium
AAGTTGCCAATGTTTGATTATGACGCCATGAAACAAGCAACAGATGACGCGCCAGCATGGGTGCATTTTGGTGCCGGCAACATATTTCGCGGCTATGTGGCGCGCTTGCAACAGGCCTTGCTTAACAAAGGCCTGGTCAAAACCGGCATCATTGCCGTTGAAACTTTTGACTTTGACATTATCGACAAAATTTATGCACCCCATGATAATTTGGCCCTGTTGGCTACATTAAATCCTGATGGCAGCGTAGATAAAGAGATCGTGGCATCCATGGCACAAGGCTTGCGTGGGGATGCACATCGCGCCCAAATTGCGGCTATCTTCCGCAACCCGTCCTTGCAAATGGCCAGTCTCACCATAACGGAAAAGGGCTATGCCATTCGCGATATGTCAGGCGGCTTTTTGCCGCAAATTAAAGCAGATATCAAGGCAGGGCCTGATAGCTGCGTCCATGTGATAAGTATGATTACCAGCCTTTGCTACCAGCGTTATTGCGCAGGAAATTTCCCTATATCGTTGGTAAGCATGGACAATTGCAGCCATAACGGAGACTTGCTGAAAAATGCCGTGGTTACAATTGCCAAGACTTGGGCCGATGGCGGCTTTGTAACCCATAACTTTATTGAATATCTTGAAGGCGGGCAAGTTGGCTATCCATTGACAATGATTGATAAAATTACGCCTCGCCCCTCGGAAGATGTGCTTAAATTGCTGGCCGATGATGGTATTATGGGCATGGAGCCCATCGTTACCGGCAAAGGTACATTTATAGCACCTTTCGTAAACGCCGAAGGGCCGGAATATCTTGTTATAGAAGACATCTTCCCCAATGGCCGCCCATGCCTAGAGCACGCCGGCGCGCTTTTTACCGACCGTGATACCGTAAACCTTACAGAAACAATGAAAGTAACAACATGCCTAAATCCGCTACACACCGCCTTGGCCGTTTTTGGCTGCCTGCTAGGCTACAAAACAATTGCGGCAGAGATGGCAGATGCAGATTTGCGCCGCCTTGTGGAGAAAATTGGATATGACGAGGGCTTGAAGGTTGTAGCAGACCCAAAAATTATCAACCCCAAAGCCTTTATTGACGAGGTTATAAATGTGCGCCTGCCAAACCCTTTTATCCCTGATGCGCCCCAGCGCATAGCCACAGACACCAGCCAAAAAGTACCTATACGTTTCGGCAAAACCATACAGGCATATATGGCGGCGGAAAACCTATGCCCAAGCGAGCTTACCGCCATCCCATTATCAATAGCCGCCTGGATGCGATATCTGCTGGCGGTTGATGATAATCTTGCGCCAATGGAATTAAGCCCGGATCCCCTGCTGGATACCCTAAAGCCTACCCTTGCGGGGATAACACCCGGCAAACCCGAAAGCTACAACGGGCAGCTAAAGGAAATTTTAGAAAATCCTGCGTTTTTTAGTGTTAACCTTTACGAAGCGGGACTTGGCGAGAAAATTGAGGGGATGTTTGTGGAGATGCTGGGCGGCGTTGGTGCGGTACGCGCTACGCTAAAGAAAACAATTTATTAATAAACGCTAGACCATAAAAACTCTTTAAATTGCGACGGCGTATAGTTTTTTAGCTTCTTAAAAGTGCGGTTAAATGTGGTGATGCTATTAAAACCCGAATTCATGGCTATTTCCGTGATGGTTATGTTCGGGTTTAGCATCATGTTTTCGGCGGCTTTTATGCGCACCTGGTTTAGATAGTCCACATAGGCCATGCCTGTATATTGCTTGAAAATACGCGAAAAATGAAATTTAGAATATCCGGCGATGGCGGACAAATCTTCAAGGGTGATGTCATGGCGGTAATGGTCGTTGATATATCGCGTAACTTTCAACATTTTCTCAACATATTCCTTTTGTTTGGAGAAAGGAGAGTCATAAAACGGGTTGCTTTCAGCCAAATTGTGTTGCTGGATAAGCAGCAAAATTTGCAGCAATTTAGAATATACCTCAGGCTCCATTAGCGCATCCGCCACGGTAAATTCGTGGCACATTTCCTGAAATAGGGCCGAAACCCTGCCATGGATTGCGCTGGAGTCGTTTTTTATTACGGTGACAGATGTAAGCAGCGGCAAAAGAGGTGTAAACGGGCTGTTGTTGTAGAAAAACGAAAAATTGCACAGAAAAATTAGCCGCTTGCCCGTGGGCGGTGCCATAATTTCGTGTATTTCTCCGGGGGGTATAATGATAAGGTCAAATTCATTAAGCTTATAATCAATGTCATTAACCTTGTATGTATAGATATTTTCAAGAGGCATCGTAATTTCTATGGCATTGTGCCAATGGGGCGGATAATGCTCGTATTCATTATTCTTGTAAAGATGCACCGTCAAATTTTCTTCAAATTCAACAATTTCAAAGGTTCCTTCCAAATTTTTAATCATATGCATACTCCCCACTAGTCGAAAACTGACATTCAAATTATGCAATATCACAAAAATTTTATCTATATAATCATTATAATTCATGGCACTTTGTTTGTAAATACCAAAAAAAGATGTGCAAAACTAAAATGTTTCAACAATATTAAAGATGTATCAGATATATTAACATTTTCACATTAGCAATTATTGATAATAAGATAGCAAGATTTGAACAGCTATTGTTTGCCGCCGGTATTATAATATTTGTAATACTGCTGTAATTGTAATGTAACAAGGGGGTGCGATATGCCTAAAACAGTGCTGTTTTTCGGAGATTCTATCACTGACGCTAACCGTCTCAAGGAAGATCAAATGGAATGGAACAAAGCCCATCGTCTTGGCACGGGATATGTTGGCTTCATAGCGGCCCAGCATCTTTACGAAAATCCCGGTTGCGAAACCCGCCTCATCAACAAAGGCATCGCGGGCAATCGAGCAAAAGACCTTTATTGTCGCCTTCATGATGATGTGATAGTACAAAAACCCGATGTTATCAGTATTATGATAGGCATAAACGAGGTGTGGTGCAAGCAAAACGCCACGGGCGAAGTAGAGCCTGCGCGTTTTGCCTTTACATACAGAGCCATTTTGGATGAGATAAAAGAAAAGCTGGGCGATATCCCCATTGTTATCATAGAGCCCTTTTGCTTGCCAAATGAGCGTTTAACTGGCGGATATGATACATGGGTAAAGCTGCTGGAACCTTTACAAGAAGCATCAAAAGTCATTGCCAAAGAATATAATTGCCGCTTTGTACCAATGCAAGAGGAATTTAACAAGCTGCTTGCACAAGCACCGGCAGAATATTGGCTCTGGGATGGCATCCACCCGCTATCAGCCGGACATATGGCAATCGCGAAAGCCTGGATGGCAGCGGCAGGGGATTTACTTACATAGACAACAATAACTTTACATAAAAAGGGGTATGGATATGAAAAAGTACTTAGACATAAACCTTTCGGCGCAAGAGAGGGCCGAGGCTTTGGTTTCTGAAATGACGCTGGAAGAAAAGGCGGGGCAGCTTAACTATAAGGCGGCGGCCATACCGCGGCTTAATATCCCGGAATACAACTGGTGGAATGAAGGCTTGCACGGCCTTGCCCGGGCGGGTACGGCAACAATGTTCCCCCAGGCGATAGGCCTCGCGGCTGTTTTTGATGAAGACATACTACATAAAGTAGGCGAAATTATAAGCATTGAGACGCGGGCAAAGCACAATATGTATTCTGCCCAAGGCGACAGGGATATTTACAAAGGTTTGACGCTGTGGTCGCCCAATATCAACATGTTTCGTGACCCTCGCTGGGGCCGCGGCCATGAAACCTATGGCGAAGACCCTTATCTAACGTCCCAGCTGGGCATTGCCTTTGTACGAGGCATACAGGGCGACGGCCCCGTGATGCGCGCAGCGGCTTGCGCGAAGCATTATGCCGTGCACAGCGGCCCCGAAGGCATCCGCCATGAATTTGACGCAATTGCAACACCAAAAGACCTTGAAGAGACATATTTGCCTCATTTTAAAGCACTTGTGGAAGCGGGGGCCGAAGGTGTTATGGGTGCCTATAACCGCGTAAACGGCGAAGGGGCTTCCGCCAGCGAATTTTTAATGAAAAAGCTGGAAGAATGGGGCTTTGACGGCTATTTTGTGTCGGACTATCGTGCGCTGGAAGATTTTCACACCAAACACGGCCTTACCAAAACCGTTGAAGAAACGGCGGCAATAGCCTTAAAGCTGGGCTGCCACATCTGCGCCGGCTATGTTTACGAGCATATAATGCCCGCCTACAACCAAGGCCTTGTAACGGAAGAAGACATCACCCGCGCCGCCATTGCGGCCATGCGCACCCGCATACGCCTTGGCATGTTTGACGCGGATTGCGAATTTGATAAAATCGGCATGGATGTAGTTTCCTGCCAAAAGCATAATTACTATTCTCTGGAAGTGGCACGCCGCTCTATGGTGATGCTGAAAAACAACGGCATATTGCCCCTGGACGCAAAAAAATACAGCAAAATGGCTGTTATCGGCCCTAATGCGGACAGCCGCGATGCCCTTATAGGCAACTATTTTGGCGCGGCAGAGCGTTACAACACCTTCCTGATGGGCCTGCAAGATGCCTTTGATGGCCGTGTGTTTTACAGCCTTGGCAGCCATCTCTTCAAGCAGGGTTATTCCGGCCTTGCGCGGCCTCACGACCGCATTGCGGAAGCCGTGGCCACGGCCCAGCATTGCGATGTGGTGGTGCTATGCGTTGGCCTGGACGCCAACCTTGAGGGTGAAGAGGGTGACGCCGGCAATGAATTCGACTCCGGCGACAAATACGACCTAAAACTACCCGCCGGCCAGCGTTTGCTTATCGAAAAGGTGCTGGAAGTGGGCAAGCCTACAATTATTGTCATTGCTTCCGGTAGCTCTCTTAATGTTGAGGGCGACGGAGCGGATGCCATCATACAAGCCTGGTACCCCGGCCCTCACGGCGGAGAGGCTTTGGCAGACATCATCTTTGGCAAAGTTTCCCCATCAGGCAAACTGCCAGTTACATTTTACGAAACAGCAGACCTTCTGCCTAATTTCTCCAGCTATTCCATGAAAAATCGCACATACCGCTTTGCGGAAAACAATGTGCTGTACCCATTTGACTTTGGCCTGACATATTCTCAGGTGGAATGCACCGATGTCACTTACAAAGACGGCGCGGTCAGCGTCACTGTGCAAAATGCGGGCGAGATGACAACTGAGGATGTGGTGCAAATCTACATAAAGGACAACAAATCTCCTCATGCTGTGCGAAACCACCGCTTATGCGGCTTCAAGCGTGTACATCTGGCGGCAGGCGAGAAAAAGACCATCGAAATTAAACTTGACAAAACAGCCTTTGACGTTGTTGACGACACGGGCAAACGATTTATAGATTCTGACAGCTTTACGATTTTTGCAGGCACTTGCCAGCCCGACGAGCTTAGCCAAAAGCTAGGCGGCGGCAAATACGCGAAGCTGGACTTAAAATTAAGCTAAGGAGGCGGAAAAATGGTCAGCACTGTTTACGACACATGGCTTAGGTACGACATTAACAAAAAACATCACGATTATTCGGCTTTTGCGCCCTATTTTGCGCGTATTTATGTGTCGGCCACATGTGCCGTCACAAATTCTGCCGTGGAAGAGATAAAGCTGGCGGCAGAACGCATTTTTGGCACTGCGCCCGAAGTGGTAAGGGATAAACCAAAGGGCAAATATATTTGCCTCTGCTTTGACGCCGTTGCGACCGATGCCTACAAAATTGTTATGGATGCTGATAAAATTTGCGTTTTTGGCAAAACATCAACAGACTTGCTTTATGGCACTTTCCGTATGCTTTTCAATATGGTGGCCAAGGGCGGCGGCAATATCGCCGAAGCGGGCACGCCACGCTATGCCCTGCGTAGCATCAACCATTGGGACAACGGCGATGGTACCATAGAGCGGGGATATTCCGGCAATTCAATATTTTTCGACAACAATCAGTTAACCAATGACCACACCCGCATCCGTGATTACGCCCGCATGATGGCATCCATCGGCATAAACGCTATCTCCATCAACAATGTAAATGTCCATGAGGTGGAATCTCGCTATATTACCGAAGATTTTCTGCCAGGCATTGCAAAGTATGCTGAAATCTTTGAAAATTACGGCATTGCCCTGTATCTTAGCGTAAATTATGCCTCGCCCATGGAGCTTGGCGGCCTCAACACCGCCGACCCGCTGGACGCCGGCGTTAAGCAGTGGTGGAAGGATCAAACCACCCTTGTCTACAAGCATATTCCCAACCTTGGCGGCTATGTCGTTAAGGCGGATTCTGAAAACCGCCCGGGACCCTTCACATATGGCCGCAACCACGCCGACGGCGCGAATATGCTGGCCGAGGCACTGGCACCCCACGGCGGCAAAGTTGTGTGGCGCTGCTTTGTCTACGATTGCCACCTAGACTGGCGCGATAGATCCATAGACCGCGCAAAAGCCGCCTACGACCATTTCGTACATCTTGACGGCAAATTCAGCGACAATGTGTATCTGCAAATAAAAAATGGCCCGATGGATTTTCAAATTAGGGAAGCAACATCGCCCTTGCTTGGGGCCATGCCAGCCACCAACCAAATTGTAGAATTTCAAATTGCCCAAGAATACACCGGCCATCAAATTGACCTTTGCTATCTCATCGGCATGTTTAAAGAATGTCTGGACTTTGACACTTTCCGCAATGGCCAAGGCTCCTATGTGAAAAACCATGTGCTGGCCACGGCGGCGGTTACAAATCTTGGTAATGACAAATGCTGGACGGGCCATCCCCTGGCGGCGGCAAATCTTTTCGGATACGGGCGCATAGCCTATAACACAGAGCTTAGCGCAGAAGAAATTGCCGCAGAATGGCTGGCGCTGACAATGGGTTGCGGCGAGGAAGTCTCCAAAACTGTACTGCCAATGCTGCTTAGCTCCCGCGAAGCCTATGAAAACTACACAACGCCTTTTGGCCTTGGCTGGATGGTAAAAACCCACCTGCACTACGGCGTAGGCGTTGACGACTACGAATATTCCGCCTGGGGCACATACCATTACGCAAACCACATCGGTTTTGGCGTGGACAGGACGGTGAAAAGCGGCACGGGCTACACGGCGCAATATTGCCCGGAAAATGCCGCCCTATACGAAAACATCGAAACCTGCCCAGAGGAATTGCTGCTATTTTTCCATTTTGTACCATACAATCATGTGATGAAAAATGGAAAAACCCTGCTGCAAAACTATTATAACAAGCATTTTATCGGCTGTGAAACCGCGGAAAAATATCTGGCGCAATGGGAAGCCCTAGCACCCCACATAGACGACAAAGAGCTTTACGAAATAGCCCACGAACGCTTTCAAAGGCAGTTAAAAAACGCCATACAATGGCGTGATGTTGTTAATACATATTTTTACAGACGGACGGGCACGCCAGACGAATGTGGCAGAAAAATTTATCCATAAAACGTGAGGAGGGATGCGATATGTCAGCAATGGACTCTCGGTTCAGTGCAGACCATCAAAAACACACCCTGTGGGCCAGGCTTTTTAAACGCGGCCGCGACAAGGGGCCAAAAGGCGGTGGCTCTGTTGGCGGATATTTAAAGCGCACGTGGATGCTTTACCTAATGCTGGTGCTTCCCGCCGCGTTTTTCATCATCTTCCGCTACATCCCCATGACATTTATGTGGGCGGCTTTTTCAGACTTCACCATCTTCGAGCCGCGGTTGTTTGACAACGCTTGGGTAGGCCTGGATAACTTCCGGCACGCCTTCACCCAGCACGACTTTCTGCCGGCGGTACGCAACACATTGCTGCTAAATTTCCTGGACCTTATTTTGGGCTTCCCAATGCCCATAATCCTGGCAATCTTACTAAACGAACTAAAATTCAGAAAATTCAAAAGATTCACCCAAACAGTGCTGTATATGCCGCACTTTATCTCATGGGTTGTAGTAAGCGGCATGGCTGTGCAGCTTCTTGCAACGCATTTTGGCTTGATAAACCTGTTTTTAGGCACCAACATCCCCTTTATGACAAATGGAAATCATTGGGTTTTCAGCTATGTAATGATGGGCATATGGAAAAGCGCAGGCTGGGGCACCATAATTTACCTGGCGGCCATAGCCGGCATAAATCAAGAACTTTACGAAGCAGCCGAGGTTGACGGCGCAAACCGCTTCCAGAAAATTATCCACGTTACAATACCATGCATCATGCCTACAATGGTAATCTTGCTTATCCTTACCATGGGCAGTATGATGGGCATAGAATTTGACCGTCCATGGGTGTTACGCAACCCGGCCGTTGCCGACCAAGCTGACGTGCTAAGCACCTTTATATACCGACGAGGTATTTTAAACTTCCAGTATTCTATGACAGCGGCGGTGGGGGCCTTCCAATCGGGCATTAACGTCATCCTGTTGGTAACTGCAAATATGATAGCGAAAAAAGCCGGCGAACGCGGCATTTGGTAAAGGAGGTGCAAATTGATGGTTGTAACTGAAAAGAAGTTTAAAGACAACGACGGGCATTCATTAGGCGGCCCACGCAACAAAAAAACTATAATGGACTATGTGCTGGTGCTTTTCTTCATAGGCATGGTTTTCATCACATTTGCGCCTATGTTAAATATCTTGGCACGCTCGCTTTCAGATGCGACGGCCCTGTCGCTAAACGAAGTGGGGCTGCTTCCTGTAGGCTTCCATCTTGACGCTTACCGTATGATTTTTAGAGATTCTGCCTATACACAATCCCTATGGTTTACAACATACTTAACGGCAACCGCCGTAATAGTTTCTATGACGCTTACGATATCAACGGCCTTCCCCCTTACATACGACAACCTAAAAGGCAGAAAACTTTTCTCAATATTTATGATACTGACGATGTATTTCAGTGCGGGCCTCATCCCTTTCTTCCTGCTCTTGCGCGATTTAAACCTTCTAAATACCTTTTTGGTGCTTGTTATCCCAAATGCACTAAGCGTATTTAACATCATCGTTATGCGGGCCTTCTTCTTCACCATACCAATCAGCTTAAAAGAGGCGGCAGAGGTGGAAGGGGCAAATCCGTTCCAGATACTGGTGAAGATTTATCTTCCCCTGTCAACACCTGTTTTGGCAACGCTCACGCTGTTTTACGCCGTTGGCCGCTGGAATGGCTTCGCAGATGCGCTAATGTTTATAGATTCTGCACATAGCCATCTTCATCCAATACAGCTGCTGCTATGGCGTCTGCTTCAAGCCCAAACCAATATCGAAGCAGCGGCCATGGAAGGCTTTGCCGGAACCGATTGGGGCGGCCTTACAGAATCCTTACGTGCAGCAACAATTATAATTGCAACTGTGCCAATTTTGCTGCTATACCCATGGCTTCAAAGATATTTCATATCAGGGGTTACATTAGGTGCTGTGAAAGAATAAAGCTTTCAGGTGCCTGCTCAAATATAAATTAAAAGCGACTTAATTCAAGGAGGTAATGCAAAAATGAAAAATGCTTTAAAGTTTTTATCGTTAATGTTGGTTATGACCATGCTGTTCGCTTTAGTGGCCTGCGGCAATGGTGCCCAGGCCCAGCCGGAAACCCCGGCAGACCCACCACCGGCACAACAACAGCAGCAACAGCAACAAGACGATGACGATGATGACGACGAACCGGCCGCCCCAGCCCAAAGAGAAAGAACATATCTTACAGTTCTCACATGGGATCGCGGCGGCGAAGGCCATCAAGACTCTGCCGACAACTTCTTCACCCGCTGGATTGCAGAACAAGTTTACGAAGATCTTAATATGGTCGTAACCTTCCATGCTATCGACCGCTGGAACGAGCACGAATTGCTTCCCGCCATGTTTGCGGCCGGCACAGTGCCGGATCTGGCAATGTCCTGGAATGGCGGCATGGTACAAACCTTTGGCCGTCAGGGCGGCATCTTAAATGTGGCCCCATTGCTTCACGAACACCTTCCAAACCTGCCATATCTCGACAACTGGCTTGACAATCTTCTATGGCAAAACGAAGACCCGGCCAGCGGCGAAGTCTTCTCCATCATGCAAAGACGTCCCAGCAGTGCTTTGGCCCGTACAGGCACCTTTATCCGTGCAGACTGGCTAGACGCTTTGGGCATACCTGTACCAACAACACATGAAGAATTTATTGACGCCCTTCGCGCTTTTAGAGATAATGCTGATGTGCTTGGCGTACCAAATATGGTGCCATTAGCCATGACCCAAGACGTACGCTGGAGAGCATCCACGCTCCTTGAATCCTTCATCGACCCCAATATGACAGACGAAGAAAGATTTGTTCATCATGTAGGTGACAGATTCTTCCTCTTCCCGGGTTATCAAGAAGGCGCGCGTTTGCTTAATCTAATGTACAACGAAGGCCTCATTTTCCAAGATTTCGTGCTGCATGACGGTGATGAAGCCACTGACAATATGGTGGTTGCGGGCCACGTTGGCGCATACATCCACAACTGGGATAATCTCTGGAGATCCACCCCAGACATCATGAACAGGCTTAACGAAATCAATCCTGACGCGCGATTCATACCTATCGACCCATTCCCAAATCCACAAACAGGCCTTACCCAAAAGTTTACATACGAAGCCCACGGCTTCCACGTTTTCCTTCCGCACAACAGCTCTAACCCTGTTGGTGCCTTGGAATATCTCAACTGGATGAGCCAACTTGAAAACAGATTGTTCTTGCAAACCGGCCTTGAAGGCATCCATCATGAAATTATTAACGTTGAAGGCTATGACATCCGTGTTGGTATTCCTGTTGACCAAGAAGGCCCACACAGAATGTACTCTCCCGGCAACGTTGACTTGACCCTGGTTGTAGGTTTCCCGCCTGACTTTGGCAGCAACAGAGCAAACGCCCTTGCGGCATCCCTTTCCTATCCGGGCATCAATCCGCAACTTGTTGTAGATTCTATGGAAACTGCCCTTCTTCATGGCAGACAAATGCCGGTTTACACCGTGCCGGGTGGCC
>WQVI01000059.1 GCA_009781625.1 Defluviitaleaceae bacterium
TCGATGCCTATAATAAGTTTGGTAAGGCGAAGATGTTATATAGAACAAGACGAAAACCAGATAAGAAAAGCAGGGAGTTGCCTTTTGGGATTGTTGATTTTTTATAACGGCGTAGTTGGCTACGTCTAAAGCGAATAATTTTGTTGACATTTTTTTTCCAAGGTGGTAAACTTGAAAATAATGTACTTCTTAGGATTTTAGGAGGTTTCTTGTGGAAAATTATAAACTTTCGGGCGTTGATGTTGACGCGGGATATCAATCAATTGATATAATTAAAAAGCATGTGGCTTCAACCCACCGCGATGGCGTATTTGCAGGCATTGGCGGCTTTGCGGGCCTGTTTTCGCTGGCAAAATTTAAACATATGCAAGAGCCTGTTTTGGCCAGCGGCACCGACGGCGTGGGAACGAAGCTGAAAATTGCCTTCGCTATGGACAAGCACGACACTATAGGGATTGACTGCGTGGCATATTCTGTAAATGACATCATCTGCACGGGGGCAGAGCCCCTGTATTTCCTTGATTATATCGCCTGCGGCAAGGTTTTCCCCGAGAAGGTGGGGCAAATTGTCCAGGGCATTGCGCTGGGCTGCCAGATGGCGGGCTGCGCGCTAATAGGCGGCGAAACTGCCGAAATGCCGGGCTTTTACCCCGATGATGAATATGACCTTGCCGGCACCGCCGTTGGCATAATTGATAAAAAAGATATAATTGACGGCGCAAAGACTGTAAAGGGCGACGTTTTGATAGGCATTGCCTCTTCTGGCCTGCATTCCAACGGATATTCGCTGGTGCGTAAGCTTTTGACGCCATCTAAGGAAAATGTTGGCAACTATATAAATGAATTTGGGAAAACCATGGGCGAAGAATTGTTAGAGCCCACAAAAATTTATGTTAAGACGATATTGAAGCTGATGGAAAGCGCCGAAATTAAGGGCATCTCCAATATCACAGGCGGTGGCTTCTTAGAGAATGTGCCCCGGATGCTGCCTGAAGGTTTTGCGGCAAAAGTGAAGATGGGAAGCTGGGATGTTTTGCCAGTGTTTAAATATCTTGGAAGCATCGGCAAGGTGGACTCTGTTGAGATGCACAATATCTTCAACATGGGTATTGGCATGGTTGTGGCGGTTTCCGCGCAGGATTGCGACAAAGCTATGCAAACCCTGAGCAATCTTGGCGAAAAAGCCTATGTCATAGGCGAAGTTATTGAAAGCACAGGCGAGGCCTTTGTTTATGCTTAAAATTGCGGCCTTGGTATCAGGCGGCGGCACAAATTTGCAGGCCATCATTGATGCCATAGAAAGCGGACAGCTAAAAAACGTTGAGATTGCGGCGGTTGCATCAACAAACCTACGTGCATATGCCCTTGAGCGCGCGAAAAAGTATGATATACCAACAGCTGTTTTTGCCAAAAAAGACTTTGCTAGCGCAGAAGATCGTGAAGAACTTTTGGTAAGCTTTTTTCAGCAACATGGTGTGGGTCTTGTGGTACTATGCGGGTCGCTTATGGTTTTGGGCAAAAAAGTGCTTGAAGTTTATGAAAATCGCATCATTAATATACATCCCGCTCTTTTGCCAAATTTTGGTGGCAAGGGCTATTATGGATTGGCCGTACACGAGGCCGTGCTGGCGTCAGGCATGGCCACAACAGGTGCCACAGTGCATTTTGTTGACGAAGGAATAGATACAGGAAGAATTATCTTGCAAAAAGAGGTTGCGGTTTTGCCTGGCGATACGCCGGAAACACTGCAACGCCGCGTGATGGAAGAAGCTGAATGGCAAATTTTGCCACAGGCAATAGGATTGCTTGCTGAAAGGGGACTTAATCTATGAAAATTTTGGTAATAGGCAGCGGGGGGCGCGAACACGCTTTTTGCTGGGCCCTATCAAAAAGCAAAAAAGCAACCAAAATTTATTGTGCCCCAGGAAATGCCGGGACGGCGCAGGTCGCCCAAAATGTTGATATAGGCACCTTTGATTTTGACGGCCTGATAGCTTTTGCTAAGGCTGAAGGCATTGACCTGTCGGTTTGCCCCATGGATGCGCCCCTGGTTGCGGGCATTGTAGACGCCTTTCAGGTCGCGGGATTGCGCATTTTCGGCCCCAGCAAGGCGGCCGCTGAAATTGAAGGCAGCAAGGCGTATTCCAAGGACTTTATGCGCAAATACAACATTCCTACGGCGGAATATGGCGTTTTTAACAGCCTTAACGCAGCCATGGCCCATTGCGAAACGTCGAAATTTCCCCTTGTTATCAAGACGGATGGCCTTGCGGCGGGCAAGGGTGTGATAATTTGCCTAAATATGGCAGATGCCGACGAAGCCCTACACGCAATTTTCACGGACAAGAAGTTTGGCGCATCTGGCGAAAAGGTCGTTATCGAAGAATTTTTGGACGGTGTAGAATGTTCTGTTTTAGCCTTTTGTGATGGCACATCCGTTGTGCCAATGCCGGGCGCTAAAGACCACAAAGCCATATACGACGGCGATTTAGGCCCAAACACCGGGGGCATGGGTGTCATCACGCCAAATCCTCAATATAATGAAGAAATTGCTACACATTGTATGGAAGAGATATTTTTGCCGACCATGGAAGGTATGCGCAAAGAAGGCCGACCCTTTGTAGGCGTGCTGTTTTTTGGCCTGATGCTGACCAGCGACGGCCCAAAGCTACTGGAATACAATTGCCGCCCGGGCGACCCTGAAACACAAGCACTTCTGCCCCTTCTGGAAACAGATCTTCTGGACATAACACAGGCTTGCATGGATGGAAATTTGGATAAGTTGGAAATTCTATGGAAAGATAATGCTACTTGTTGCGTGATGGCGGCATCCGGAGGATACCCAGAGCATTTTGAGACAAAATACCCCATCAGCGGCCTTGAGAACATTAACAACGGTGTGTTAATTTTTCATAGCGGCACAAAGTATGTAGATGGCAAGCTCATAACGGCAGGTGGCAGGGTTTTGTGTGTGGTGGCTATGGCCAAAAATCTGCAAGAAGCTGGAAAAATAGCCTATGAAGCAATTGAAAACATACATTTTAATGATATATATTACAGGAAAGACATCGGAGTATAAAACTAGCCCAGGGATTCGGGGTGGTATATTTGCGTGGAAGCCTGTCGGCTTGGCTAGAGACAACTTCATATAAATGGCGCAACCTAACAAGTGCCCAAAAAATTTCGGCGATGGGCGTTATCATCGCCGCGCTTGCGTTACTTGTTTTAGCGTTGTTTTTTGTTTTTAGAACAGATTGGCAACCCGCCTTTACGGGTGCTGACGGCGTGACGGCCAGCCGCATCCAAGTTGTGCTTGATGACGCAAACATACCCAATCGCACAAACCCAGCCGCCGGCGAGGTTTTAGTGCCTGCACATCTAATTGACCAAGCCCGCGTGGCAGTGCTAATTTCCCCCCTAATGTGGAATGTGGGCTACAATTTCCGTGATGCAGCCGCGGGCTATGTCCGCGAGGGAGAAATAGCTGCCATGTTGGCGCGCATTTCTTTCATTAACAGTGCCACCATGCGACTAAACATACCCAATGTGCCTTTTTATGCGACACATCCAGTTACATCCGCAACTGCATCCGTGCAGGTTTCCGGGTTACGTCCGTTAACACCGAGTGACGGCCAGTCCATCGCCCTTGTGGTATCGCGCATGGTGGAAGGTCTAACCCTCGACAACATAACCGTCTTCGATGACGGCTTAAATATACTTTTTGACGACGGGATGCCCGCCGCAACAGAGGTTGGCGGTGTTGCCGCTGACCTGGCATTTGAAATACACATACGGCAAGTTTTACGAAATGCCGTACATGCAGTATTGCAACCCATGTTTGACGAGGTTAACCCAGCGTTTTTTATCAATATCGAATGGGGTGCCGTAAATTCGGTATCTACGGTGTTTGAATCCCCCCTTGGGCCTGGAAATACCGTTGGACTGCACAGCTGGGAAGAGGTTATTGAAAGAAGCGAGATGGCCCAAGATGGCGTGGGCCCCACTGGCTCTAGCTTTACGCAAATTCAAGAGTCCGAACGCAGAGCAAACCAGCTTCACAACATGACGGAGACCATCCGGGAATGGGGGAATATCCCCGGCCAATTTTTAACAGATTATTCTTCCGTTGCCATTGTGCTGACGGATCATCATGTTTACCATCAGGGCAGGGTGACAGAAATGGGTCTTCTGGGCGATTTGGACTGGCGCGGCTGGGAGGCCGAGATGGGCACCGGCGGCCTTACGACGCTCCCCAACCACGACGAGCTAATTTCCCTCGTTTCCATGGCCACAGGCATACCGCGGGTGCAGATAATTGCCCAATACAGAAACCATTTTATTGACGATGAAGCGGTGCCGCTTTTATCCCAAGACAACCTTCTTATTATGGCGGCAGTGCTGGTGTTTGTGCTGTTTGCGGCCTTTTTGCTGATAAGCCGCACCCGGCCCGAAATTATTGAAGAAACCCCGCCAGAGCTATATGTGGAAGACATGCTGATGTCCAGCCGCTTGGAAGAAGAAAAGGCGACGGAAATTGACCGCAACCTGGAAATTCAAAACACTATTGAAATTAAGATAAAAAAATATATCGACAGAATTGCGGCCGAAAGGCCTGAAACCTTGGCGCAGCTGATGCGAAATTGGACAAACCATAAAGCAGCTATTTTGCTAATTGCTTTGGGGCCGAAAAAAAGCTCTGCCGTGTTTAAGCACTTGAAGGAAGACGAAATTGAGGCAGTGACGCTGGAAATTGCCAAAGCTAAGCTGGTGATGTCCGATGTTACCCATGACGTTTTAAACGAATTTTACGAGATGTGCTTAGCGCAAAAGCATGTCACCGAAGGCGGTGTGGATCACGCCAAGCAAATTTTGGAAGAAGCCGTGGGCGAAGACAAGGCCGCAGAAATTATCTCAAAAGTGTCAGAAAAACCTAAATCCAAGCCCAAACCCTTCGATTTTATCAAGAAAGTTGACGCCAACCAAATTTTGGCTTTTATACAGCTTGAACACCCCCAAGTAATAGCCCTTGTTTTATCCCATCTGCGTCCCGCCCAAGCCAGCGCAATTTTGGTTAAACTAAGCCCGGCGAAGCGCGCCGATGTGGCCAAACGCATTGCCCTTATGGACAAAACATCCCCTGATATCATAAAGGAAGTTGAGGCGATACTAGAGAAAAAGCTGTCGGGGCTTGATATAGACGACTATGATACTACCATAGGCGGGCTGGATTTTGTAGTCAACATCTTAAATTCTATGGACAGAAATTCTGAAAAAGACATCTTGGATACCCTGCAAGCCGAGGACGGCCGCCTCTCCGAGGAAATACGCAAGAAAATGTTTGCTTTTGGGGACATTATCAATATGGACAACCGTTCGATACAACGAGTGCTGCGCGAGGGCGTTGACAACAGGGATTTGGCCATCGCCCTAAAAGGTGCCACATCCGATATGAAAACTTTCATCTTTAACAACATGTCCAAGCGACTTGCATCCATGATACAAGAAGAAATGGACTTTGTAGGCCCTGCACGCAAGTCCGATGTAGAAGTGGCCCAACAGAAGGTTGTGGATGTTATCCGCAGGCTGCATGACAATGGCGAGATTATCATTGGACGCGGCGGTGGTGAGGAACTATTTGTATAGTCATTATACAATCTGAGGTGATAAAATGCCAAAAACCAAAAAAAGGGGAAATGCAGGCTTTGTCATTCTCATCTTGTTTGTCCTGCTTGTTTTATGCGCTATTGCCCTTGTGGCCTTTGATGCCTTTGGGCTGCGCAGCAACATAATGTCGCCGCAGCCAATTGTGGCCGCACCGCCTTATGAGGCAATTGCTCGGGCCGAAAGCGTAACAATTTCCGGACTTCAAGAAGATTTAGACTATCACATCGCCGCCAACGCCGCATTGCAAGAGCAAATAGACCATATCGAGAGAGAAAACACCAGGCTTCGCGAACTTGAGGCCTTGCATATACAATTTCAGCAATATCGGGACGAATTTTATCGCGACTTGGCCTACGAAAACCCTGATGCCTTCATAAATTTCTTTACCTCGACAAGCCCGGCCTTGGCCGATGAAATATTTAGAAGCCTTGCAAGCGCCCAGGCGGCCGAGGAAGAATGGCAAAATTATCTAGCCGTATGGGGCGCCATGAACCCCCTGCAAGTGGCCTTGATAATCGAAGACATGCTAACCACGCATATGCCTCTAATTGTGCGGGTTATGTCAGAGCTGCCCGATGCCCATCGCAGCATGGTGTTTAATAATTTAAGCGCAGAATCCGCAGGCATTATATTGCGTCAAATGGAACCATAATTTTAGGGGGTGAGGCCATGGAAAAAAAAATAACACGTTACGATTTTGCAAAGCCTCAAAAAATCAGCAAAGACCAGCTTCGCGCCCTTGAAACTATACACTACACCTATTGCAAAACCCTTGCAACCTTTTTGACGGGGCATTTGCGCATATCCGTGGATGCAAAAGTGGTTTCAGCAAAGCAAATAACCTATGGCGACCTTTTCAAAGCCCTAACAAACCCTTGCATCCTTTCCATCATGGAAGTGCCGCCCCTAAAGGGCCTGATAATACAAGAACTATCGGCAAATGTGGGCTGCGCCATAATAGACAGGATTTTGGGCGGGCCTGGCGCAGGCGTTATGTCCAATGAGGATTTTACCGAAATTGAAAAAAACCTACTGGAGAAAAGGGTTGCGCCCCTTATGCTTATGCCCCTTTCTGAGGCATGGGAAGATGTTACGCCTATTAACCCCGGCTTACAGCATGTTGAGACAAATTCGAAGGCGGCAAGAATTATGGCTTCTGACGATGTTGCCGCACTTGTTGACATATCCATAAAAGTGGGTGCAGTTGAAGGTTTTATGAAACTATACATCCCTATTGATATGCTCAAACCTATTTTTGATATACTTGTTGCCAAGCAACAATCCGCGGATATAGACGGCGATGGCTATGACGCAGTAATGGAAGTTGTGGCCGTGATAGGCAGGACGCGCATGATGGTTTCGGACTTTGCAAACCTTGCCGTAGACGACATCATCCCCCTGGACTCTTTTATCGGCTCTGATTTAGAGATCTTCGTGGGGTCTTCAAGAAAATTTCGCGCAAAGCCGGGTGCAAGCCGCGGCAAAAATGCTATACAAATAACTTCGGTGGTGGAAATGGAGGAATAGGCCGTGCCTGACATACTTTCTAAAGAAGAGCTTGATGCTTTGCTTAATGGCTACGACGACGATGATTACGACGATGATTACGACGATGACGACGACGACGATGATTACGACGACATAGATGTTGCGGATAAAGGCGAGGGTGATGGACAAGTCGCACCCGAACTTACCACAGAGCAAAAAAATGTGCTTGGTGAAATTGGAAATATATTTACAGACACCTCGACAACAGCCCTTTTTGCCATGCTGGGGCAGGAAGTTGCGGTAAACGCGCCGCAAATTTCTGTAATTAAATGGGATGATGTGCCCAAAAGCTATTACAAGCCCTGTGTGGGCGTGATGGTGAACTATGCCGACAGTATGCAGGGCACCAGCGTATTTTTGCTAAAAACCCGTGATGCTAAGATGATAGCATATCTTATAGCGGGACAAGGCGGAAACATCAAAGGTGATGCCTTTAACGAAGCGGATTTTGCCGCCATTTCCGAGGCAATTACTCAAATAATAAGCTCTGCCTTTGTGCCGTTGGCATCTCTGATAAAGGAAAAAAATAACATAAAACCCCCCATAACCTTTGAACTAAACCTTGAGGCCCAGGAAATGCCAAAAGATTTGAATTTTGGTGACGATTATGCCGTATGTGTGCAGTTTAATGTGCAAATTGGGAATTTTATAGATACCAAAATTATGCTGCTTTTGCCTTTGGGATTTGCGAAAAATCTTTCGCGGAAGGTTATATCTTTTGTTGCGGAACCTGAAGCCCCCGAAGCTTCTAAGGTCCCTGAAATTGCTAAGGTTTCTGAACCTCCCAAAGCTCCTAAAGTCGTTGAACCCCCTAAACCCCCTAAACCTTCCGAACCCCTTGTGGAAACCCCCGTGGCACCTTCTGTGGAACCTAAACCCCCTAAGCCCCCTAAGCCCCCTAAGCCTTCTGAAACCCCCGTGGAACCTGTAGCTCCTGAACCCCCTATGCAAGAGGCACCACCGCCGGACAAAACAAATGTATCTACACAGGCCAAGGCAGTCCAATTTCAAAATTTTGATATTTTTGACGGGGCGCAACAAAAAGAAAATATAGAAATTATTATGGATGTGCCCCTTGAGATTACCGTAGAATTGGGGCGGACGGCGAAAAAGTTTAAGGAGATTTTGGAACTTTCGCCAGGCTCTATAGTAGAATTGGACAAGCTTACCAGCGAGCCCGTTGACGTTTTGGTAAACGGCAAATTTGTGGCCAAAGGCGAGGTTGTTGTTATTGATAATGACAATATGGGCATACGTGTTACCAGTATTATTAATGCAGAACATCGGATATAGAGGCGGCTTTATATACGGGCAGCTACAAGCCGCCCCTACGCGATGCTCTGGCTTTTGTCAGTAATGAGATATGCGTTATAGGGGCGGCTTGTAGCCACCCGTATGTTAAGTTGCCGCGATAACGGGCGACTACAAGTCGCCCCTACGTTGGACAAGCCTTTGGATGAATGCGATGTATATAAAGCAGCTAATATTTTAACTATGACAGTTGACTTGTGTTTCACAATAATGTATAATGTGAAATATCTGGCAAACTAGGTGCTTTTGACATGCCTTAAATTAGGGGGCAAACATTGTGAAAATAAGAAAATTTACCGCATCAACCGAACAAGCGGCCATAGAAATGGTAAAAAACGAGCTTGGCCTTGATGCCTTAATTATAAATATCAAAAGAACACAACCGGGCGGCCTTTTTGCTTTTTTCAGAAAGCCCATCGTGGAGATTACCGCCGCATATGAAGATAAAACCGCTGCTGCCCTGCAAATAGCTGCCCCTGAAACAGAAGCGGCACCTATACAAGAAACAGATTTGGCCCAGCAGTTTGAAGCTTCCAAAAAAGATGTTCAGATAGCGGCCCAGGAAGAAAAGATACAAATGTTGCAGGATATGCTGTTGGCCACCAGCGATATGTTAAACAAGGCCCAAAGCAACCTTTCTGTCGAGCATCACGTGCCATCGCCGGAAGGGCGTATATATCAAAATAATCTTTTGCAAATTTTCTACAATACCCTGGTGGAAAATCAAGTAAGTGAGGACTTTGCCCGGGAAATTTTGGACGAACTTGACAAAAAAGAGCTTGTGGAAAAATTAGATATTAACTTTGTCGTAAAAATAGTATATAATAGTATTGTGAAAATAATTGGCGCACCTTCGGCACTGCAACCGACCCGCGCTAAAGGAAATCCGCAAATTTTTGCTTTTGTTGGGCCAACGGGTGTTGGTAAAACCACCACAATAGCCAAGCTAACAGCGGATTTAAGCCTTTATCGCAACATGGATGTGGGCCTTATAACGGCGGACACATACCGCATTGCCGCCATAGAGCAGCTAAAAACCTACGGCGATATCCTGGGGATTGATGTGGCTGTGGCCTACAAACCCGAAGAACTGCTGGAACATATTGAAGCCAAGAAAAATCACTGCGATATTATATTAATTGATACCGCTGGACGCTCCCACAAAAATGACGCCAATTTACAAGAGCTGCAAGATTTCATCAACAGCTCTGATGCCATTGAAAAATTTCTTGTGCTGTCCCTTACCACAAAGCTTGATGATATGTTGGACATTGTGACAACATATGGTAAATTATGTGATTTTAGAATTATCTTTACAAAGCTGGACGAAACCAACAAAATGGGAAATATTGCAAATATTTGCCACAAAACAGGCAAAAAATTAAGCTATATAACATTCGGGCAAAATGTGCCCGACGATATCAAGACGATTGCCCCAAACGAGGTTGCCATGCGTCTTTTAGGGTTAGGAGAAGAAGATGGATCAAGCAAACAATCTTAGAAGCATCTTGAGCTTAAAGAAAAAAAGCTCTCACAAGCCTGCCAGGGTTATCACCGTCACATCCGGTAAAGGCGGCGTGGGAAAGACAAATTTTACTGTAAATCTGGCACTGTATTTGCAAAAGCAAAACATCAATGTCGTCATTGTTGACGCCGATTTTGGCCTGGCCAACATTGAAATTTTGCTTGGGGCGACGCCAAAATTCAGTATGCATGACGTTGTAAACCAAAATCTGGATATTCTCGAGGCCATAACCCATACAGAGACAGATTTGCGGTTTATCTCCGGCGGCAGCGGCCTATCGGGCCTTACGGACGTTAACGGCCCACAACTGGAATTTGTCCTTGAAAACCTTGCCAATTTGGACGCCATTGCCGATGTGGTGCTTATAGACACGGGTGCCGGCATCTCAGATTCTGTTTTAAAATTCGTTTCTGCCGCAAGCGAAACAATAATAATTTGCGCGCCGGAACCTACTTCCATCACAGACTCCTACTCACTCGTAAAAGCCGTGAAAGAAAAAGGCGGCAACCTTCCTCTCTTTAAAATTGTCATAAATCGCGTGGAAGACAAGGAAGAGGGCACGAAAATTTTTAGAAATTTGCAGCGGGTTGCGTCAAAATTCCTTTCAATTGACCTTGAATTTATCGGCGTTTTGCCTCAAGACCCTCAGCTTGTAAAAGCCGTAAAAAGCCAAAAGCCCTGCATAATCTCTTATCCTAATTCTGTTTTCTCCCGTGAAATTGAGAAAATTGGAAATAAAATCATGGACATCA
>WQVI01000060.1 GCA_009781625.1 Defluviitaleaceae bacterium
ATAAAGCTATACGGCGACCATCCGGGGCGCCTAAGCGTAAATGCATCATCATCCAAAAATTCAAAATAATATTCTGTCGGTGTGGGCTGGTCGTCGAAAAATATTTCCAGCCTATCGCCCGAAACGCTCCATGTTATTGGCGTTTCATGTGCTCCGGCAACCACATTACGTGATGTCGTGCCTTCTCCGTTTTGGTGAAATTTATAGACCATGCCTTCTGTTCCTGCTGTTGCAGCCAAAAGCCATCTGCCCTCAAAGACAAGAGGGTTATTGTCTTCAATAACTTCTACGCGTTCAAATGTCACGATGCTATACGGTGACCATCCCTCACGCCTAAGCGTAAATGTATCGTCATCTAAAAATTCAAAATAATATATTCTCGGTGTGGGTTGGTCGTCGAAAAATATTTCTAACCTCTCGCCCGAAACGCTCCACGTTAGTGGTGTATCATGCATTCCGAGGGTTACAATGCGCGACATCATGCCTTCTCCGTTTTGATGGAATTCATATGATGTGCGCTCTACCCCTGCTGTAACCATAAACCACAGACCCTCGAAGATAAGTGGGTTATAGGCTTCAAGAAGTGGATATTCATCGTCCTCAGGAAGTGGATATTCATTGTTTTCAGGAAGCGCATATTCATTGTTTTCAAGGGACGGGGATACACTGCCACAAGCAGCTAAAATAAGAAGCATAGAAACAAAAATAGCTATAACACCCGATGTTTTCATTTCATTAACATTTCCTCCTAATCTCGCCAATTAGCCCCGTAATCCACTATGCGCATCAACACAGAATTGATGCCTAGTGGCCATTCGTCACGTCTAATTAAAATTGTGTCATCGTCTTCAAGTTTATTCGAACATCTGTGTAGCTATAGCTATAAGATAAAAAGTGCAGACAAGAAAACAGCGGCAAGCCCTAATGCTTTTTTCCTCATAACACTCCCCTTTTAAACTATAATTACGGGTGTTATAAAAATTTTAGCATAAACTTGCCGCCGTCAATGAACATTTTTAATCAACTTTAGGCGTTACAGGTGTAAACCATTCCATTTGACAAAAAACACCGTCAAAATATGCCGCGTCAATTTTTTCAAAAGACAGTTCTGACATAAGGTGATATCCGGCATTTTCGTCTACGCGATAAGCATCAACTGCTTCATACATCTTTTTGATAAGCTTGGGGCTTATGTCATAGGGGCGATGTTGCCCCACATATCGAAACCTGGCGCATAGCGCGGCCTTGAAGGTGTAGTATTCAAGCTCTTGGTGTACATCCTCAATTTTCTTTACCGGCACAGAAGGCATATAGCAATTTTTGCCATCTATAATTCTTGTTAAACCGATATACACATCCTCATTGGATTTATGCAGAATTTTCTCTCGGTCGCCCCGCCAAAATTGCTTTCCAACCTGGGGCGCGTCCTCGCTTCTGCGTCTGGGCAAAATATGTGGCCTGCCCACCATATAAAATTCCGGCACCATAACAATGCTGGGCCCAAAAAACAAATCCTCATCAAATTTGTTTTTGTCTATAAGCCGCAAGGGCGGTGTCACTTCTATTATATCGCCGGCAGAGCGCGCTTCGCCGGGCGTTACCCCAAATTCTCGCTTAAACGCCCTGATATAGGATTGTTCATATTCAAAACCATATTCGCCGGCAATGTCGATAACTTTAAAGTCGGTTTTAAGCAAAACTTCCAGGCTTGCCGCCAATTTTCGCGAGCGTATATAGTTTGCCAAAGACCTTTCAAAGGCAAGACGAAAAAGCCTTTGCAAATGCGCCGAGGACATAGACACAGCTTTGGCAAGGCTTTCCGCATTTAATTTGCCCTTAATATCTTTTTCAATCTCGAACAGTGCATGTTCGAGCATTTCATACGTGTTAAACACTTTAGCACCTATTAGACCTACCTCTTCTCCAAATAGGTCTATTGCTCATATCCCAGCGGCAAGCGGGTTTTTCTAAAGGCAAATTCGCCCATAACCTCGCCGCCATCCATGTTAACAACGGTTATCCAAACCAAGCTTGCCCCGCCGCGAAGTGCTTCGGCAGAAAGCTGAATAACAGCAGCACCAAAAGGTGCCACCTCAAAGGCATAATATATTTCCCCAGCAGTGCCCCAGCCTTCTATCACAAAATGGGCATAAGCATCGGCCAAATTTCTGTAAAAAAGATTTAGGTTGGCCCCGGCTTCCGCAATATCCAGAAAGTCTATAGCAAATTCTGTGCCTTCGGTGGGGTTGAAGGAAATGCGCTGCTCTATATCTTCATGCCCTATTATGATATACTCCCAATCGAAAACCATACTCCAAAATTGAGGGCGCGGCTCCGGCAGTGCGGTTGGGCCTGCCGCGTAAAGTTCGTATAGCACATCCATATTTTCTGTCAAAAGGTCGCCAACTAAATAGTTTAAGATGGAAAAGCCGTAGGGTGTTTCTTCGTCATTGAAATAAGCTTCAAGGGCTTCGTATAGGCTAAAGTTTAGATGGTTAAGCAGATATGTGCTATATGTGCGCAAAATATCCTCAAAGTATGGGTTTGCTAACATGGCATACATAAATTCATATTCGCCAAAGATGTCGGCCATATGGTCGAAGGTGCGCAGCATCAAGAAATCCCAGCTATCTTCGCCCAATATTTCAAATATGGTTACAAGCCCCGGCATCATGCGAAGCAGCATTATAGCATCAGCTTCGACTTCTCTGTAGAGGTCATGCAGTATATCATCAATAAAGCGATATAGCCAATCTTCGTTATGTGACCACCACAGCACTGATGCAGCAAATTCATCTATGCTTAGAAGGGCGTACAAAATATCCACAAAATCGTCACGTGTCATGTCGGCGGCGGCAAAAAGGGCGATAAAGTCAAAATCGTCATATTTAAGAAATTCGTAAATTACGATATCCAGGGTGTATGCGATGTCTTCGCGGCATATATCCAAGCCACCTTCGGGCCAATCCCAGCTGCCCCAGCTGCCGCCCCAGTTATCCCAGGCGGGCCAGATGAAGGTTTCGTTTATGGCTTCCCATAAAGTCCAATATCTATCTGAATAGTCCATCTCCAGAAATTCTTCCACCAGCATAATTTCTGCCGCAAGAAAAGCCAGGATATCCATGTCCAATATTATGGCAAAGGTCTCTTCGCCTATGATGTCGCGGTCCCAATAAAGGTCTTCGGCAATCCACGAGGCATATCTTTCGCCCACAAGCTCTGTCAGCTGGGCATAAAGGGCAGCACCCTCTTCTTCCCAAAGGGCCATAAGGGTTGGTCTCCATGCCCAATTGCTGTCCCAATCCCAGTTATCCCAAGCAGGCCAGATGTAAACTTCATTTATCAAATCCCATAAATCCCAATATCTATTGTCATAATTTTGCTCGAAAAAGGCTTCTATTTCCTCGGCCGTCATATGTTCTGCAAGAAAAGCCATGATGTCCAGAGCCAATATCTCAGCAAAAGCCTCTTCGCCTAAGAAACTCATATCCAATTCCAGATGTTCGGTAAGCCATACGGCGCGCCTTCCGCCCACAATTTCAACCAGTTGGGCCAAAAGGGCGGCACCTTCTTCTGACCATAAAGACGAGAGGTTTTGTGTCCAATCCCAGGCATCCCAAGCAGGCCAAATGAAGGCTCTTTGCATGATGCCCCATAAATCCGAATATCTATTGAGATAATTTTGGCCTAGAAAGGCATCAATTTCCTCTGTCGTCATATGTTCCGCAAGAAAAGCCATAACATCCAAGGCCAGTATCTCTGCAAAAACTTCTTCGCCAAGCCTTTCTCTTTCCCGTTCTAGGTCTTCGGCAACCCACGAGGCGCGATGCTCGCCTACAATTTCAATTAGCTGGGCCAAAAGGGCGGCACCTTCTTCTTCCCAGAGGGCCGAAAAGGTTGGCGTCCATCCCCAGCTGTCCCAATCCCAGGCATCCCAAGCAGGCCAAATGAAAACATCCCGCATGATGTCCCATAAATCCCAATATCTATCGGTGTAATCTTGCTCTAAAAAGGCCTCAATTTCCTCGGCCGTCATGTGCTCTGTAAGGAAAGCCATCACATCTAAGGCTAATATCTCAGCGAAAGCTTCTTCCTCCAAAAATTCCTTATCCCAGTATAGGTCTTGCGCAATCCATGCGGCGCGGCTTTCGCCTACAATTTCAGTTAGCTGGGCCAAAAGGGCAGCACCTTCTTCTTCCCAGAAAGGCGATAGGTCTGGTGTCCATGTCCAGTCATTATTCCAATCCCACCAGTCATGCCAAGCATCCCAAATGTAGACTTCGCTTATCAAATCCCATAAAATCCCATATCTATCGGGGTATTCCTGCTCTAAAAAGGCTTCAATTTCTTCGGCCGTCAAATGCTCCCCAAGAAAAGCCATTACATCCAAGGCTAATATCTCAGCAAAAACTTCTTCGTCCAAAATGCCCCTATCCCAGTAAAGGTCTAGTGCAATCCATACGGCGCGCCTGTTGCCTACAATTTCAACCAGCTGGGCCAAAAGAGCCGCGCCCTCTTCCTCTGTCCAAAAGGCCGGCAGGGTTGGCAGCCAATCCCAGGCTTCCCAAGCAGGTCGTATGAAAACTTCCCACATGATATCCCATAAATCCAAATATCCAATTTCTTCAATTTCTTCGGCTGTCATATGCTCGGCAAGAAAAGCCATCACATCCATGGCCAATATTTCAGCAAAAAGCTCTTCACCTAAAAATTCCTTGTTTGCTTCTAAATCATAGGCAATCCATGCGGCAGAGATTTTGCTTGCAATTTCAGTTAGTTGAGCCAAAAGAGCCGCGCCTTCTTCATCCCAAAGGGGTGATAGGTCCGGTGTCCAATCCCAATTATCCCAAGCGGGCCAGATGTATACTTCCTGAATGATATCCCATATATCCCATATGTACCAAAATCTGTCTTCATAGTCTTTAGACAAAAACGATTCTATCTCCTCGGGCGTTAGCAGCCTTGCCAAAATATCCATTACATTAATGTCCGGAAGGCGGTGAAGCGTTTCATCAATTAGGCCGCTAAATTCTAGCAGCTGCACAACGCCATCTTCACCCAAAAGCCGCACCAATTGGGCGCGAAAACCAAGCTGCTCTTGCTCCCAAGTAGGCCAAATAAAGGCTTCTGCTATCATATCAAACAGGCCCCATTGTACTTCGCCATCATCCAGAGTAAAAAATTCTTCAATTTCTTCGCGCGTCATGTGTTCTGCAAGAAAAGCCATGATGTCCAAAGAAAATATCTCTAACAAAATTTCATCAGTAAGCTCGCCAAAATCGCGATGCCATTCTATATCTCCGACAAGCAGCATGGCACGGTGCTCGCCCAAAAGATGCACCAGCTGGGCACGAAAGCCAAGCTGCTCTTGCTCCCAGCTCCAGTTGTCTAAATCTATAGTTTCCCGGTCATCCCACACTTTGGCAAAAAATGTATCGTCCAAAAACCAATATCTGTTTATGTAGTTCATCTCCAAAAAGTCTGATAGCTCTTGGGATGTAAGATAATGTTTCAGGGCAGCTTCCGCACCCATCTCAAGCATTTCAAAAAATTCTTCATCGCTTAAATAGCCCAGATATTTTAGCACATCCAGGCTTTCCGCAATTTGCACGGCACGATGCATCAGCACAAGCTCTGCCGCTTCTTCTAAAAAGGCTTGCCCGGCATCTTCATGCCAAATATAGGAAAGGTCACGCTTCCAGTTGGCCGTCATTGCCTGGCTCCAGTCGCTCCATTGTTTCCAAGCATGATGCAAAAGAAGATCGAAAACCATCCACAGCCTGTTGTCTTCATTTTCCGGGTCCCAGAAGTTTTCTATCTGCGCAGGCGTAAGGTATATCTCAAGAAAATCGTCAATATCCATGGTAAAGGCTTCTGCAAGGGCTTCTTCAACAAGATAGCCACCATCTAAAAACCATATAATGCCTTTTGCAAGCCAAGCAGCATCTTCTTCGCCCAAAACATACACCAGCTGGGCCTTAAAGGCCGCGCCCTCTTCTTCCCAAGGCGACGCAAAAAGCGACATTGGCGTAAAGGCCAAAACAAGGGTCAGCATCAAGGCAGTTAGCATCTTGTATTTTCTCATCATCATGTCCTCTCTCCTTTTTCTCTGATATATCCAGTATAGTTGAATCATAGGTGCTTGTCCATAAACATTCTATTAAATTTGATTGACAGTTATGACTATTTATGAAATAATTGTTTAACATCTATCGTGCGAGGGGGAAACTTTTTTGAGCGCAGCAAAAGGCAAATTCGACTTAACCCAAGGGCCAATTTTACAAAGGCTGATAACCCTGTCCTTACCCATCATGGCCACATCCTTCATGCAAATGGCCTTTAATTTGGCGGACATGTTTTGGCTTTCGCGCCTATCGGATGGGTCTGTTGCGGCGGCGGGCACGGCGGGGCAGTTTTTGTGGCTTTCCATGGCCTTTATCTTCATCGCTCGCATGGGGGCCGAAATTGGCGTGTCGCAAAAAATGGGTGAAGGCGATGTGGACGCCGCGAAAAAATTCGCACAAAACGCCTTGTTTTTGGCCGCTGTAATGGGTGTGGCCTATGGCGCGGCAATGATTGTGTTTCGCCAGCCCCTTATCGCCTTTTTTAACATAGACGATGCGCAAGTTGTGCTGGAATCCGAGCAATACCTGGCCTTCACAGCCATAGCCTTCCCCGCTTTCTTCATGCACCACGTTATAACAGGCGCATTTAACGGCTTTGGCAACACCCGCCTGCCTTTTTACATAAATTCCTTTGGCCTGGCCCTTAACATCGCCATAACCCCCGTGTTTATCTTTGTTTTGGATATGGGCATCATCGGCGCCGCTGTTGGTACCGTGATAGCCTCTGTTGTAAATCTTGGGCTAAAGCTTTGGGCCATAAAACGCTACAAAAACAGGCCTTTTAAAACCTTCCGCTTCTTCTTCAAGCCGGAAAAAGTGTATATCAAGCAAATCTTCAAATGGGGTGTGCCCGTGGCCATAGAATCCGCGCTGTTTACCATATTGTTTATGGTGGTTTCGCGCCTCATAGCCACTTTTGGCGTTGGTGCCCTTGCGGCCCAGCGGGTTGGCAGCCAGGTAGAATCTCTTTCATGGATGATGGCCGGCGGCTTTGCCTCTGCCGTCACAGCCTTCATGGGCCAAAATTACGGCGCAAAAAAATATGGCCGCCTGCGTGAGGGCTACAAAATATCCATCATCGCAATGGCCATATATGGTGTTTTTATAACATTTGTGCTGTTTTTCTTCGCAAACCCCCTCATCGCCATCTTTCTGGACGACCCCGAGGCAGTTGCCATTGGCGGCAACTATCTGCGCATCTTTGCCCTAACCCAGGTGCTGGCCTGCATGGAAGGGGTGGCCGCCGGTGCCTTCCGCGGCAAAGGCAAGACAGTCAACCCCACCATCGTTTCCGTCACATCCAATGTGCTGCGGGTTATCTTCGCCTACGCCCTGGCCAGAACCGCACTGGGACTGGACGGCATCTGGATAGGCATCGCAATTTCCGTAACCATACGCAGTGTATGGATGCTGGTTTGGTATAAATTTAATGCCAGGAAGCTTCCAAAAGATGATGAGATGCACACGGCATCAACATAATATAGCAAATTGCTATATCCACTTTTAACTTGAGACGCAAAGACCAAGATTCGCTAAATTATTTGCGTATAATTGTGCAACAACCAGCACATAATTGTTACATAGGCGGTGATAAAATGTGGTTTGGAAGCAAAAAAGGCCTTGACATGACACAAAGCCCTATGTATAATGGAAAGACAAAAGGGAGGAAGATTTTTGCACAAAAGAGGGAGGTGTTTTACATGAAGGACAAGTCATTAGCAGTAGCAAATAATCTATTACGGAAAGCATCAATTGATGGCATAAATGATATTACTCTTATGAAGCTACAAAAGCTTCTATATTTTCTTTACGCAAGATATCTATACATGACCAGGGACCTTACACAGGACGAAAACGGAAGGTCTCTGTTTTCAAATCGGTTTGAAGCCGTGACAAATGGCCCTGATCTTGTCAGCATCCATAATGCTTTCACCAGTAACAATCTTGGTGAAAAAAGCTCCATTGGTAGCAACTATTTCAAAGAGGCAGATGGTGTGATATACGCTATTGATGAAGAAAATAGCCCGGTTTTTAAAAAATGTCTCGAAGAGGTGCTTGAAAGATTTGGGGGCTATGATGGCGAATATTTGTCCAATTTGACGCATGAAGACGGCACCGCGTGGACACTGGCCCGCAATAGGGGCGATGATGTTTTAAGAGATTCTGAAGTTATCGTAGACGGAGAGAGGTTTTTTAAAGATTTAGAAGCTGCATCGTAATATGCGTTAAAACAAAAAGTGGACGGAGTGAATTTTTTGAGCAAAGATTCTAAAGATAAAAACCTTTCTGCGCAAGACAAGAAACCAACAGAAAGTCGGCGTGATGGTTTAAGGGTAATAGAAATGATTCTTGAAAACCATGATAAAGAAGCAGAGCGCCGTCATGAGATAGAAATGTCTAAGCTTAAAGCAAAGGTATCTGAGCGTAAATCAAATAAAACCGTGTTGCTTGTCTGCGTTGCACTTTTTATATTTTTTTACATAGTTGAAATTGCCATACATATCCTCGATTGGTCCCCTGATATAGGAATAAGATTATTGCTTATTGAATCCGTTAAATATACATTAGCAGCATTTTCGGGTTTTTTGCTCGGCAAGAAGTAGTAGAGGGCAATAAGTATAAAAATGCATATTAAAAGACTGATTTTATCAGTCTTTTAATTTTTCGTAATATAGCAAGACAACCCTAGATAACCATTACAGAACTATCGATAGTCGTAAAATCCTTGCGCTTCTGCTGCATGTGTAAAAATTTCCACGGCGTAATCATGAGGATTATGAGGATTTACATACACCCAAGCGGAATAATCGCCGCAGCTATGGGTGCGCAGAATAGACTTGCTCTTAACCAAGCAGGTTTTGCCCTCATGGTTTTCGTAAGAACATTCGATGTAAACCGGGTTAGATCGGCCAAAATTCATATAAGGGACGCGTTCGATTTTAATAATCTTTCCGGAAAAGCTTTGGCCTTCGGCCTTTAGTCTGTCTAGCTTCTCTTGCTCGCGACGGGCAGACCTGCGGAAAAAGGCAGAGATTATCATCTCAATGATGCCTGATAAGGCCAACGACCCACCGGTAATTTGCAGGGCAAGCACGGCGGCATTATGGTCAATAAAAAACTGCGGGGCAAAAACAAGCGCACCCGCCCCAAGCAAAGCCCCGCCAACTATGGCATGAACATTGCTGATAGCTTGCTTGGTGCTGCGCACGGTCATCATCGCCTGGGGGCCTTGAAAGCCCATTTGCCTATTGTCGTTCGAGTTGTAGATAGCACTATTATTCATTGTTTTTTCTCCTTTTTATATTGATATATTTATTTCTCTAAGTTTTTCAAACCATTCTATGTTAAATTTGCATGTATCTATGCCATATTGCAAGGTTAGGCCCCTAAAGGCATTTACTTCTTTCGATTTTTCCGCTACAAAGCCATAATATCCCATATCTGTTTTCCAATATTCCAGCAGCATAGCCCTGCTTTCGTCGGTGAAGGTAGATTGAATTGTAAGCAATTCTTCCAAATCCTTCTCCAAATTGGCAATAATTTCATCTATTAAAGCAGATCTCTCCTCGGCTGGCAGCATACCCATAAACAAAAGCTTGCCAAATTCCATATTTTTTGAGCCGGACACATTCGCAGGCACTTGAAGCCATCCAATAAGCTCTTTGCGCCCTTTGTCCGTGATGGCGTACTGTTTTTTGTTGACGCTTTTTTCAACATATTCTGAAAAAGTAACCATTTCTGCGTCAAGAAGCCTTTTGATGGCAGCCTGAATGCTTCCCAGGCTATCACTGCACATGGCATTTAAATTTCTTTTAATTTCGTTTCTAATTTCATACACAGTAAGCTTTCTTAGCATAAGGATGCCTAAAATTAGCTTTTCCATATTGCCCTCCTTTCAGGTTTATACCTAATAGTAACATATCTCAAAGTAATTGTCAAGAACTTTTTTGAAAATATTAAAACCCTTTAACCACGGAATGCACAGAAAGACACGGAAAGTGCGTGAGCTCAATGCTTTTTCCGTGTCCTTCTGTGCATTCCGTGGTTAAAGGGTTTGTATTTATTGTGAGGCATTGTTCAATGATATTCCTCGCCCAGAAGTGTTAGGTTGCTGCCATCTTTATCAACTCTGTAATAAGCCGTGTAAATAAGGCCGCCGCGCCAGCCGTCTCCTTGCCTATAGCCCCAGACAAATGCCGTAAACGTCACATAGTCATCACCCACAACAATATCTCGAAAGCCTATCCAGTCTGAAGCATCGCATTTGGGCAAGGTGCCGCCCACAAACAGCGTAATTGCCTCATCAATATCA
>WQVI01000061.1 GCA_009781625.1 Defluviitaleaceae bacterium
CCTGTAGCCTTGCCCTTGTTTTCGTACACATCAATCCAATTTTCATCGTAGCATTTTTGCACCAAAGCCTGATATTCCGCACCCAAAGCTGCTGTGCCCTCAAGCACGATGGCCTTAGCATCTTCCCAGCTTACTTTAGTGTCGGCGTCCTCAACAATAGGGGTGTAAACATCGTAAAAATGCAGTTCGTCCACCTTTAGGCAGCGCTTGCGAAGCTCTACATACCTGTGCATCAAATGGGCATTGTCATTGATGGTTTGCACCAAATTTTTATAGATTTCCTTAGGGATATTGTCCTCGCTAAGGGCCGCATCCATGGCACTTTCATAATTGCGGACTGTGGCCACAAAGTTGTCATTTTTCACAGAATAGTTATAAGCCTCGGCAAGGGCATTTTTCTGCGCTTTGTACGCGCCATAAAGCACTTCGTACACATTTTTGCGCAAAACCCTGTCGGTGCTTTCTTGCAGGGCCACAAAGCTGCCGTGGGTCACTTCATGCTCCACACCTTTGCTGTCCTTCGCCTTGCCAAACACCATATCAGTTTCCGTCATCTTGTCATAAATGCTGCTGGCCGCACCGCCAATTTCTGATGCCCGGGCCATAATTTCCTCTTTATCAGCCGTCAGCACATGTGCCTGCTGACGGAACAAATCATGAAAATAATGCTTGTAAAGCTGTAAATCGGCATTTGCTTGCACATAGGCATTGACGACATCCTCGCCAATCGCAATAATTTCAGGCTGCATAAAGCTGGAAGCGGCACTAATGCCAACATACAGGGTTTGCGCCTTGTCCAGCATACCCGTGTAAACAGAGCTTCCAGTATCCTCATCGCTTTTCAGCTTGGCATAAAGATAAAGCTTGCCTACCTCTTCACCAATTTTGTCGCCCAGCTGCAAGGCAGCATGTAAGTTTTCAGCAGACGCGCCTATATTGCCTTCAAGCCGCTTGATGTCCTGTGCATAAGAAGCAGACAGGGCATCAAAACGCGCCTGCCATGTCGCGTCATCCGTAAATATCGTGGCCGTGTTCCATTTAAATTCGTCCGCTATTTGGTTTCTGGTTTTAAGTTCCGACATTTGTCAATCCTCCTTCAAACTTTGTGTTGCAGTTTTGTGAGATATATGGTATAATGCATTTATGGATTTTAAAGACACTCGGGCCTAGTCGATTAGGTTCTCAGTCTTTCCTTATTGCAAATATTTCACAATAGGAAATAACCGCACATCTTTCGACTGAGGGCGGTTATTTCTTTTTGTCGTCATCGTTGTTTCTCTTCTTTTGTTCCATATATGTAAACAATGCAAGCGCAATTGCAATTTGCATGTGTATTATATAGAGAGTTTCGAAGAAAGATAACATATGACCACCCTCTTTCGTATACGGAAAGAGAGAGGAATCCAACCGACCATTTCAGCCCGAGCTTAAACAAATTGTAACACATTGCATTTATTTTTACAAGGTGATATAATAAATCAAAAATACTCTAGGACGTGTTTAAATGAACAAAAATTACAGTTTGATAAACCAGCAGGAGCTTCCTCATATAGGTGCCATGGGCTATTTATATAGCCATACAAGCGGTGCCGAGGTGCTGTATCTAAAAAGCGACGATGACAACAAGGTGTTTTCCGCCACCTTTAAGACGCCACCCGAGGACGAAACAGGCATCGCCCATATCATGGAGCATTGCGTCCTTAACGGCTCGCGCAAATATCCGTTAAAAGACCCCTTTAACGAGCTTGCAAACGGCTCCCTTTATACCTTCTTAAACGCTATGACCTACCCCGACCGCACAATTTACCCCATTGCATCCATAAACGACAAGGATTTTCTTAACCTCATGGACGTATACCTAGACGCGGTGTTTTTCCCGAAAATTTATGATCGTAAAGAGACGCTTCTGCAAGAAGGTTGGCATTATCAGCTGGAGAGTGCTGATGCCCAGCTTAGATACAACGGCATTGTATACAACGAGATGAAGGGAGCATATTCTGACCCCCAGGACACAGTTTCCAATGCTCTGCGCCGCGCGCTGTATCCGGATTCTATTTACAGACTGGATGCCGGTGGTAATCCCGACCACATCCCAGAGCTAAACTACGAGTATTTTATCGACTTTCATAAAAAGTATTATCACCCTGAAAACGCCATGATATTCTTTTATGGCAACATGGACATTGCCCATTGCTTTGATATGCTGGATACGGAATATTTATCAAAATTTGCACCATCGGGCAAGAAGGTACAAATTGCACCGCAAAAGCCTTTAGATGCGCCTGTTTTCACCCAGGATGTCTATTCCGTTGCCAATGAGGAAGATTTGGATGAAAACTATATGGCCATGGGCATGACCTTCCCCGAAAACATGGCGGACATTGATGTTACGGGCCTAAAGCTGCTTAACTACATCCTAATGACAACGCCGGCATCGCCGCTGTACAAGGCCCTTGTAGAGGCCGAGATAGGCGAGGACATCTCCGGATATTGCACCAGCGAGATGCTACATCCCTATTTGCAGATATCCCTGAAAAATGCCACAATCACCGCCGAAGACTTCAAAGCCCTTGTAGACAACATTTTGACAGGCATCGCAAAAAGCGGCCTTAGCAAAAATTTTGTGGCGGCCTGCCTGAATTTTTTAGAATTTCAGGCAAAAGAGGAAGATTATGGCAGTCAGCCCAAAGGCCTAATTTACAACACCCGTGCGCTTACGGCATGGACATATGAAAAATCGCCTTTTGACGGCCTTCAAGGCATCAATCATCTTGCCAAAATCCGAGATCTTTGCGAAAAAGGCGGCTATCTTGAGGGCCTTATCACAAAATACCTGTTGGGCAACCAAAGCCGCGCTTATTGTATTTTAAATCCCGTGCTGGATTTGGACGGCCAAAAAGATGCCAAAACCGCCGAAAAGTTAGCCGAGATAAAAGCCGCCATGTCCGAGGAAGAAGTTGCGCAAACCATTGCAAATTACGAAAATCTGCGTGCTTTCCAGGAAGCGCAGGATTCTGAAGAGATACGCGCCCTAATTCCGCGCCTTGCCGTGGCCGATATAAAGCGCGAAATTGAAAAAGTGCCTCTCAATGTGCGCCGCGAGGGCGATGCAGAGGTTTTCCACGCACCACTGGCAACAAATGACATCATTTACGCATCCATGCTCTTTGACATCAGCCGCGTACCCGAAAAATACCTGCCCCAAGTGAAAATTTTGCAATACGTGCTGTCTAAGATAGGTACGAAAAACTATACAACAAGCAGTATCACAGAAGAGATAAAGGCCAATTTGGGCGGCCTGGCCTTCTCAACGGACATCATCTCAAAGTCCACCCAAAATTTTATGCCCCGTGCCACTATTTTCACTAAGTTTTTAAGCGGCAATGTGGACAGGATGTTTGAAATTGTGGCAGAAATTGTACAAAACACGCACTTTGATGATAAAAGTCAGATAAAAAATTATATTTTGGAAATTAAGGCGTCAATGGAAAATATGTTCATCACCAATGGGTCGCTTTTTGCTGTAGAGCGCGCCGCAGGCTATTTTTCCGCAGCCGCCGCATATAACAACGCCGTAGGCGGCCTAGCTTTTTACGATTATATCAAAAACCTCTGCGACAATTTTGATGCCCGCTTTGAGGCCCTGCAACAGGATTTGTCGACCCTTTGCCCAATAATTTACAGCAAGGAAAACGCGAAATACAGCATAGTTGCCGATGATGCGCTATACAATAAATATAACAAACAATTGCAAAATTTCCAAAACGGTTTGTTTAACACGCCTCATGGCGAGACTGCCGCCATACCCCTTATAAGCCCCAAAAATGACGGCTTCATCACCGCATCCAAGGTGCAATATTGCGCCATGGCCGCCGACATCTGCGCCGATGGCCACGCCTACACAGGCGCACTGAAAGTATTGTCCAATATAGTGGACGACTATCTTTACGACGAAATCCGCGTAAAAGGCGGCGCATACGGCATGGGCAGCAACTTTGGGCGCAACGGCGGCATGTATTTTTACACCTATCGAGACCCCCATGTGGCCAACACCTACGAAGTGTTTAGGGGCGCCGCGCAGCACATCCAAAATCTGGACTTGTCCCGCCCAGAGATGGAAAAATTTATCCTGGGCACCATCAGAAGCTTTGATAGGCCCGCAACTAACGCCCACAAGGGCTTTACGGCCGCCGTAAACCACATGTTGGGCATAAGCGATGAGGCAAGGCAAAAAGAGCGTGATGAAATTCTTGGGGCAGACCTTGCCACAATGCGTAAATTGGCCCAGGTGTTGGAAACAGCCATAGCGCAAAACAACATCTGCGCTGTGGGTTCTGAGGCGGCCATCACCCAAAATAAATCGTTATTTGGAAATATAAGGAAGGTATGATGAAACCAATTATCGGCATAACCACAAGTATTGATGAGAAGCAGCATTATCTTAACCGTGTGTATGTTGACGCTATTATGTGCGCAGATGGCATACCCCTTGTTTTACCAGCAAATCTGCATATAGCCCAAGCCCTCGATATCATCGACGGGCTTTTGCTTTCCGGCGGCGGTGATATTGACGGCAGCTTTTTTGACCAACCCACCCATGAAATGGCAACGGACATTTGGCCCGAAAGGGATAAAGCCGAAATTGCCGCGGCACAGATGGCCTTTGCCCGCAACATCCCTATTTTAGGCATTTGCCGCGGCCTGCAAATCCTTAACGTAGCCTTGGGCGGCGACATCATCCAGCATATCGAAGGGCATAAGCAAAGCCAGCCTCGCAATGATGTCACACATAGTGTGAAAATAAGCGGCCAGCTGGCTGAGATTATGGGAACAAATGAGATTATGGTTAATTCTATACATCATCAGGCAGCGGGCGAACACAGTTCGCCCCTACAGGTGTGCGGCGTCTCCCCCGATGGCATCATCGAGGCCCTTTGCGCGCCCCACAAACCCTTCGTTTTGGCCGTACAATGGCATCCCGAAGAGCTTCTCCATATGCACGAGCATTTTAGGATTTTTGATGCCTTCGTAGGGGCGGCTTGCAGCTGCTCACCTCGTCAATAGCCGCCCTCTGCTATCATTTCCAGCACCGTCTCCAGCGCATCCATCCCCTCACGGTTAAAATAATGCGGTATAGTGCCAGCCTCTAAAGGGCGGCCGCGACTGTCCGTGATATAAAGCACATCCATTATAAAGCTGATTCCGGTGTTAGGCAGGGCCACAATGGTGCTTGGTCCGCCAAAAACACCGCCTGTAATGTCGCCTACAAGAATTGCAAATTCTGTTTCCTTTGCAATCCAGGCGGCAAGTTGGCTTGCAGAGCCCATTTGCGGGCTTGTAAGCATCCAAATTTGGCCGCCAAATGCAGGTTGGCTATCAAAGCGCGTCAGACGCCTTGCGCTAACGCTTTGCTGAATGCGAAATCCATATTCCAAACGCTCTGTATCATTCATATTTAGGTCGGGCATATCAAATTCATCCAGCATTTCGGCAATGGGGCGCAATTGGTTGTCTAAATGAATCATTCTGTTTGGAAAAATAATCGAAATATTAGGCGAATGAATGGCCTCTGCCACATATGTTCCATGCCTTAAAAAACCATAGCCGCCAATACGCAAATTAGTTTCAATATTTGGGCCCATTATCAAATCTATGAAATAGCCGCCAAATCCACCGCCATTTCTTCTAAAGTCAAGAATTAAATGCTCATAATCTCGAATCTCCTTGAAAAAACTATGTATTTTCTCTTCTTCATAAGCTAAATGCTCGCCAGAAACGAAAAAGCTGCTTACGGACAGATATGCCACCTTGCCTTCTTCAATAATCTCTGTGATCACATTGGGGCCAATTTCTACGACGTTGCCCATACCAGCATACGGTATTTCGCCTTCGGGGTGCCTGGGCTCGTAAAAGGCCAGCACATGAGGATAAAGTAGACGCCAATTGCCGGATGCCCAACGAAGGTGCTGTTGCAGTGCATGATGCTCGACAAAACCGCGGTGCACAGCAGGGTCAATGATGCTAAAATGCGCAAAACCATTTAAAGGATTAAAATTGCGAAGCAAGATGTTGTAAAAATCATCCACATGTATGTCAGGGTCGGCTAATATATCCGCCCTTACGCCTTCCGCCAAGGCATGTATATCAACACCCCGCGCCCAATACGCAACATCAAACAGGGAAAGGTTGTTTTCAAGGACATACAGCATATAGTCCAAATCTTCAAGAAAGTGTTGCGACGTCAGACCTTCTTCAATTACTTCTTCGTCGTCGCAAGCGGCCAAAGCCACCATCGCTAAAGCCAAAATTGTTGCCAACATCATTTTCTTCATAAGTCATCCCCTATTGGTTATTTGAGTATATAGCAATGACTATAAAAACGGGCGGCTAAAAGCCGCCCCTACGAAATTCATAATGATGATTAATAATTACCCTCTGCTATCATCTGCAATACCGTCTCCAGTGCATCCATCCCCGGTCTGTTGAAATAATGGGGCTGTGTTGGAAATTCTTCCAGGGCGCGGCCATGTTCGTCAACAAGATAGTCGATATCCCAGCTTACCAAGATGCTTGTGTTAGGCAGGCTAAAGTGGGTCATTACTGTTGAGGTGTACCCGCCGCTGGTTTGCTCGCCTACAAGGGTTGCAAAGTCCATATATCTTGCCTGACGTGCGAACATCGCAGAGGCCTGGCGGTTGGTTTCGCTTGTTAGTAGCCAAACTTGCCCCTCGAAAGGAAGGATGTGGCGCGGTATCCACATGCGCTCTTGGGCGAAGTGGAAATCGTTAGAGCTAAGATAGTCTAAACCCGCATCAAACTTGGTGCCAAAGCCCAAGCCTCTCATATCGTCTTGGTTAAGATGAGGCAGGCTGCTTTGGGCCAAAATATCGCTTGCGGCAAGGGGGTGGTCGCTTTGGGGCATAAAGCGCGAGGCGCGGCCTTCGGTGTCGATATGGGCCTCGGCTAGGGTGCGTGCGCGCTCGGTATCTCTGTAAAAGGCATATAACGGCATAGGCGGCATAATGTCACGGTTGGCCCAGATGGTGTGCATTATTATCATGCGCGCAAAATCTATTCTGCCGCCGTCGTTGTCCCTGATGTCTATGATAAGATGGTCATAATCATAAATGGCCATGAAAAACCTATCTACGGGGTGGCTGTGTTCGCGCAGGTTTGGCGTGAAGAAGGTGGACAAATTAAGGTAGGCTATCCTGCCCTCTTCGATAATTTCCGTTGTTAGCACGGGCGGGCGGTCTTGTTGCGTCGTTGGGTCTTCACGGAAGATAAAGCGGAAAAGGTTGGGGTTTTCATATGCCAGGTTTACAGCGTGTTCTTGCTGTCTTTCGTAAAAGCCCCTAACATTGGGATGGGTAAAAAGCATTGCATTGTGGATATAATGGGCAGAGCCTGTTGCTAAGGCAGGCGGCGTGTAGAAAGACCATAGGGTTTGATGGTCTTCAAAGCTTAGCATTTGCGCATTAGCAAAGGGCGCAAACTGTCCAAAAAATTCGTGGCGCACTATGCTCCAAAAGATATGCTCGTCCATAGGCGGCAATTGGTTTAGGGCAATGCCTTGCTCTTGGGCCACATGCTGCATAGATTGCGGATAATTTTCTATCATCACCCTTGTTTCTGCGGCTAGTTCTCTAATATCTATACCAAGCCGCCTTTGTGCCACGCCAAAATACGGAAAGGTTTCTTCCATGGTTTGCACCATAAAGTCAAAGTCATAAAGCAGTTCATCTTTGCTAAAGTTCGAGCCTGCGCCGCGCATATTCAACGCGAAAAAGCCAGCAGCAATTGCAAGCACCAGCACGCAAGACACTATTAAAAATTTACGTCCTTTTTTCATACTTTCACTCTCCTCATCTAATCCTTAATCCAAGCGTGTCAATACAGATCCAGCTCCTTGTTGCTCATTAATTCCCCAAATTATAAGCGTGTCGTCGTCTTCAAGTTCGAAATAGTATGTCCTATAGGTGGTGTGATAGTCCCCCGAGCAAAACAGCAAAGAAATTCCTATTTCTATCCTGCCGTCAGATTCGTTCCAATCCATTGGTGCTTGATATATTGTGTGACCCCATATGTTAGAGCCTCTCATAAGGGCTTGCATCAAATTCTCCGAAGGGTTTTCTGCCACTACCCTGCCATGAGCGCAGTAGTAACAATCGCAGGATATAATACGCCCATCACCCCAAAAGCCTTCTGCGCCTCGGCGAAATTCATATACTTGGGGGTCGCCATCCCAGCGCACCCAGATGCCATGAAGCTGCGAACTTCCGCCGCCACAAGCAGACAAGATAAAAAGCGCAGATATAAAAATGGCGGCTAAGGCCAATGTTTTTTTCATGGTTTTCCTCCTAATCTGCTATACGTGTCAACACAAAGCCCATTCCATCCGGCCATCCAACACGCCTAAACAAAAGCGTATCCTCGTTTTCAAATTCAAAATAGTATACATTTGCACTAAGCTGCCCACCGATGAAAAGTTCCAGCCTGCTGCCTTCCACATTCCATGTCATCTCTACATCATCCACGCCAAGAGTAGACCGTCCGTCCTGAAATGCGCCTTCTCCGCCACTATGAAAAGTGTATACCTGGGCGTTCATTGTGCCGGCTCCCTCAACAGGTGCCCTCAGCCACGTGCCTACAAATTCAGGATTGTCCTCAACATCAGCATCACATGCGGCTAAAGCAAAAAGCATAAACAATAAAACAGAGATAAATCCCAACATTTTTTTCGTCATTATAATCCCCCCTAGTTCTCTAAACGCGTCAATATAGAACCTGTTCCTTCGGGCCAGTCAATTCCTCTAATTATAAGCGTATTGTCATCTTCAAAATTAAAATAATATGTTGATGCAACAAGCTGGCCACCGAAAAAAATTTCCAGCCTATCACCGTCTACATTCCAGGTTATCGGTATTTCGTGAAAGCCGTGGGCAGCTTGCCGCCCGTCGCTCCATACGCCTTCCCCGCTTCGGCGAAAGTCATACACTTGTGTACCTATTTTGCTGGGCTCGCCAACCCACAAAACCCACCTGCCTATGAAGCGCGCATCGTCGCCGCAGGCCGCCAAAATAAAAATTGCAATTAGCAAAATAGCGACAAAGCCAAATTTTCTGCTTTTCATGATGGCCCCCTTTTATTTAATCTGCGCGCGTATACGTCATCGCGCTCTCCGGCAACCATTCGGGGCGCCTAAGCGAAACTGTTGTTTCGTCCATAAATTCAAAATAGTATATTGTTGGCACAGCTTGGTCTGCGAAAAAAATTTCCAGCCTGTCATCTGAAACGCTCCAAGTTATTGCTATTTCATGGATACTTCCATCACGTACATTGCGCGACCACACGCCTTCTCCGCCCCGGCGAAATTCATATGTCGAGCCTATTGTCCCTGCACCCGCAAACTGAATCCATCTGCCCTCAAAAGGCGATGTACCGCCGCAAGCAGCTAAAACAAGAAGCACGGAAGCAAAAATAGCAGCAAAAATAGCCGTCTTACCTTTCATGAGGACTTATCCACTCCCTCCCAAACCTTAGCGCGCTTTCCGGCGACCATCCTTCGCGCCTAAGGGCAATTGTGTCTTCGTCCAAAATTTCGAAATAGTATACTACCGGTGTAGGTTGGCCATCGAAAAGTAGTTCCAGCCTATCCTCCGAAACGCTCCAAGTTAATGGTGTTTCAACTGTTCCGGCGCCCGCATTGCGTAACACCACACCATCCCCACCTGGGCGAAATTCATAAGACATGCCTTCCGGCCCTGACCTTGCAAGCAAAACCCATCTGCCCTCAAGGGGCGATGGACTGCCACAGGCAGCTAAAATAAGAAGCACAGAAACAAAAACTGTAATAAAAAGCAACGATTTTTTTCTCATTGTAGTTCCTCCTCTAATTCCGCACGTTCAAATGTCATAAAGCTATACGGCGACCATCCGGGGCGCCTAAGCGTAAATGCATCATCATCCAAAAATTCAAAATAATATTCTGTCGGTGTGGGCTGGTCGTCGAAAAATATTTCCA
>WQVI01000062.1 GCA_009781625.1 Defluviitaleaceae bacterium
AAGAAAATGCAGATTTGTGAGGCGATTTTTCGCCAATCAAGGAGCTGAGGACGACGCGTGCCTAAAGGCACGTTAGGACGAAGGGACGCAGAGTGGCGGAAATATCGACCGCAAATGTGCGTTTTCGTTAGTGGGAACAGGCCCTAGCTCTCTTTTTCTTCTGATGAACCAATTCTGTCCACAAGTGCTTCTGCATCTTCTGTTAGCGTGCCTTCCAGCTGATATCCCGCAAGGTAAGCACTGCGCGCCACAATATGGGCTACAAGTGGGTTTAGTATTAAAATTATAACGACAATAAGTAGCACCTTTGCCGAAAAGAAGCTAAAGCCGTGTTGTATGCATACACCTAGCAAAAACGTTAAAAGTCCTACGGTATCAATTTTTGATGCCACTAGTATGCGCGGATAAAAATCCTTAAACATAAATATGGATACAACACCAAATGCCATAAAGGCTATGCCTATGACCATTACAATTTCGCCTACAATTGATAAAATTTGTGCAATATCCATGCTATTTCTCCTGTTTTTTGCTTCGGCGTTTGCCTAGCTTGCGGTCTGACAGAAACAATGCAATAAAAATTGTGCCCATAAAGCCTGAAAGGGCGTAAATTATAGCAAAATCTAGCAAAAAGGCCAGGCCGCCATAGGCCGCCGAAGCCAAAACAACAATTATAACAATTATTTTTGTGGAAATGAGATTCATTGCCAAAAGCCTGTCCCATATGGATGGCCCAAGCACAGCGCGCACGATGTAAAGCACCAAAAGCCCAATCAAAATCCAAATCATATACATATTGCTACCTCTTTCTTGGGGTGTCATCAATGATTTTTTCGGCTTTTAGCAGGCCGCGCTCCAGCTTGCCTTTAATAATTTCGCCCGCTGTTTCAGAATCCGCCTTATTGTCCTTCTCGCGCATCCACAAAATAACAACAAAATCATCCACCAAATCTAACATAATAGACCCTGGCGTAAGCGTAATAGTGTCTGCTAGCATAACGCGCAATGTCTCATTTTGGATTTTTGTACGCACAGTAACAATATCCAGCTTGTGGCCTTTTATTATGATTTTGATAACCTGAAAACCCGATGAATAAATTTGACCTATTAAAAAGAAAGGAAATGTTATGAGGCGGAGAAAATTTACTTTTTTAATTTCTTCGTAAGGCAAAAATTTGCCGGAAAAATGCAGGCAAATTATGGTTGCAAACATTCCCATGGCCATAGACCGCCAAGAGATTTCTTCCGTAAGCACAATCCATATCAAGGTAAGTGCAATATAAACAAAAAGGGTATGTCTGCCCATATATGCCCCCGAAAATTTTGTAATAATACTTAATTATATACCCATTTTCATTTTTCGTCAAGGGCGAATTTTGGCCAACACATGCGTCCTATGGAAGAATTTTGTTGGTATAAACTGCCCAGCCAAGGAAAAAATATGTAGAACACCCATAGCATCATGCCGGCACAAACAAAGCTGGCATTAGGAGGAAAGCCCGATGAATACCAAGGTGGAAATTTGTGGCGTTAACACGGCCAAACTACCCGTGCTAAAAAATGGCGAAAAAGAGGCCCTTTTCGAGCGCATTTTACAAGGCGACGAAGAAGCCCGACAAGAATATATATACGGCAACTTGCGCTTGGTTTTAAGTGTTATCCAGCGCTTTAACAACCGTGGCGAAAATATAGACGATGTCTTCCAGGTGGGCTGCATAGGCCTCATCAAGGCCATCGACAATTTTGATACGTCCCATGGGGTGAAATTTTCTACCTATGCCGTTCCAATGATTATAGGTGAGATACGCAGATATTTACGTGATAACAATTCTATACGCGTAAGCCGCTCTCTTCGCGATATCGCGTACAAGGCCCTGCAAGCTAAAGAGCGACTGATAAACCAAAATTCTAAAGAGCCTACTGTTGAAGAAATTGCCAAAGAGCTGGGTATAGAGCAGCAAGAGGTTGTTTTCGCCCTTGATGCCATACAAGATCCCGTATCCCTTTTCGAGCCTGTCTACCACGATGGTGCTGATGCCCTATTTGTGATGGACCAGGTTAGCGATGAAAAAAACACCGATGCCACCTGGCTTGAAAGCATCTCCCTTAACGAAGCCCTAAAACGCTTAGGCGAAAGAGAAAAGCACATCCTTACCCTGCGTTTCTTCGAGGGGAAAACCCAGATGGAGGTGGCGGATGAAATAGGTATTTCTCAGGCCCAGGTAAGCCGTTTAGAGAAAAACGCATTAAAAAACATGAAAAAATATATCTCATAAAATAAAAGAGGGCGGGATTGATACCCGCCCTCTTATTTTTTTATTTGTGTACTTGCTCCCAGCAGATATCGCCAAGGATTGGCAACTTCATTGCTTGGCCCTGATAGGCCTTAATCATAAGTATTATCCACATGATGAAGCTGGCAAGGCCCAGAAGCGCAGATACGACGCCAAAAATCCAGCCCAAAATTGGTATCCAGGTTAGCCAGTTGACAATCCATGTGACAACAAACATGGCCACGAAGAAAACTGTGGATTGCAAAGCTGCAAAGCGCACAAACTTGTTTTCTTTTTCCAGTATCAATATTATTATACCGGTGACAAAAGTGCCCAGATAAGCCAAGGCTGCCGCCAAATTTTCATTTAGCCCGAAAACGGATTTGTTGTTCATAATGTTACCTCCCAATTTGTTTGTTTTCTATTTTCTAATATAATATACGCAAGCGACATTGTTTTGTCTGCTTTGCGGTAAAAACTTTTTTAGGGCCTGTTCCCACTATAAGAAAATGCAGATTTGTGAGGCGATTTTTCGCCAATCAAGGAGCTGAGGACGACACGTGCCTAAAGGCACGTTAGGACGAAGTGACGCGGAGTGGCGGAAATATCGACCGCAAATGTGCGTTTTCGTTAGTGGGAACAGGCCCTAAGTTAGTCTTGTTCAAGTCGATTTAAGCCGGCATTGGCGGCATTTGCGCGGTTGCTGCCGGGAAAATCGTTTATAACTCTCTCGAAATAAGTTTGCGCAAGGTTGTAATAGCCCTCTTCTTCGGCTACACGTCCAAGGAAATATAGGATGTCGTCGGCAATGTCAGAGCCTTCTGTGATATACCCTGCGGCCCTTTCCAACGCTTCGCGTGCTTCTGCAAAATTACCTGCGTTAAAATAGCTTTGGCCTTGGAGATAATATTCTGCTTCCATAATGGGCATGGCGGTTTCTCTTATATGGTTATATGTTGCCCGCGCATCGGGGGAGAGACGGGCAGCGTCCACATTTAATAGTATATTAAGGGCTTCGCGAGGCAATTCCTGGGAAAGATAAGAATATGCCGTGTTAACCCAGCTTTCATTTTGCAAATTTAGGTTTTGCTCTGCTTGTTGCGCCGCCAGCGTTTGGAATATTTCAAGATCTTCTTCAAGGTCTGCAATCATTTCGTCACGCTCTGAAATTTGGGAAGCATGGGCGGCTTGTCTGTTGTTAAGCTCTGTGGCAAGGGCGTTTCTTTCTGCTATGCTGTCTTCTAAAAAGGATGGCATCACCAAAATGTACATAAATAAAAACATAGCACCCAAGCCAGCGGCAAACAGCAATATGCCAGAAATTGGAGAAACTTTTGGGGCCGGCCTTTGGGTTTGTGCGTAAAAGGGGTTTTGGTTGCCTACTTTTTGCGGGCCGGTATTTTCACGCGGCATATTTATTGTGCTTCTGCTGCTTTCATCGGCCTGAGCCCTTAGCTTCTTAGCCGAAGGTATCTTTTTCTGGAAGATTTCACGATAATATCGTCTTGCAAAGGGATTGCCTACATCAATAGCCAAAACCTTTTCTGCCAGCGCGCCGGCTTTGTGCATTTCCCCTGTTTTCATATGGACCAAGGCCAGCATGTTCATGGCATCTACAAAATTGGGGTTAATGCCCACGGCGCGTTTTAGGCGTATGGTTGCTAAATCTTCGCTGTATTGCTGCATAAACAGCAGAGCCTCGTTGTAATTGTGGGTTGCGTCAGAAAGCTTGTCTAAAAGGCCCATGTCTTCTTGAAAAAGGCCCAAATAACCTTTAGCGGGGTTATTGTCTGTGCCGTAATTTACGCTGATAACCCATTCGCGCAGGGCCTCGCCTATGCGCCCCACGGCATAATAACAAAGCCCCAGCAAGTTTCGGGCCTGTATGTTTTTCCTGTTTATCTGTAGGCTGGCTTTAAGAGATTCTATTGCCGCTGTCAAATTTCGTGCTTTGGCCATCTCAAGGCCCTTGTCATAATGCGCGCTAGACATGCGCTTTGTCTTGCCATAAAGCGGCATGTTTACGCCGCAAAATTCGCAGACGGTACTTGTGAAAGAAGTTCCCCCGCATCTTGGGCATTTCGTATGTATTGTATTTGTGTGCTTATGCATCGGTTTTATCCTCTTCGGGTGCGCCAACTTTTGTGGACAAATATTGCAAGATCTCTAAGATGTCCTTTACGTCGCTGCCTCCAACTTTTTCTTGCAAGTCGTCCACTTCAAGAGCGGGTTTGTATTTTTTTAATTCTTCGTCAAAATTAATCATGTTTACCTTCCTTTATAAATTTGCGCAAATCTCCAACCAGATATAATGAGCCAGAGCAAAATATAACGCCATCGTCTTTGGTAATTTCTATGGCCTTTTTTAGGGCTGTGAAACAATCTTCTTCTATAAGCACTTTCTTTGGGCTTGCGCCAAATGTTTTTGCAAGCTCTGTTGGTGGTGCCGCCCTAAAATCGTATACAGGTTTTGTGAAGATGATTTTTGCTGCGGGTGCGGCCAAAGTTTGCACAATTTCTTGATATTCCTTATCGGCCAAAATGCCCATCACCAGTGTAATTTCCTTGTCGGCAAACAGTGTGGCCATGCTTTGTGCAGCAGCCTGTGCGCCTTGCAAATTATGGGCACCTTCTAAAATTATTATCGGGCTTTCGCTTACTATCTCCATACGGCCGTGCCATTGTACACTTGCAAGGCCTTGCTGCATGGCATGGGTTGTAATTTTGCAACCCGCTTCATTTAAGGCAAGTGCCGCCGCAATGACAACCCTTGCGTTTTGAAGCTGATGGCGCCCTGCTAGGTTTAATGTGAAGCAGGTTTTGCTAAGCTTTTCATTGCTTGCAAAAAATTCTGTCACATTCGGTGTAGCCGCCGTCATTTCAACCTCAATTTCGTCGGCATTATATATTTTCGCGTTTCGTGTTGTTGCGATGCTTGCAATTTTATTATACACCACATCCACATCAGGATACAATACCACAGGACAATTTTCTTTTATTATGCCCGCTTTTTCTGTTGCAATTTCTTCGATGGTGTTGCCAAGTATCTCCATATGGTCCATGCCGATGGACATAATGACGGCTAAAAGCGGGGATTTTATCACATTTGTGGCATCCAAACGGCCGCCGATGCCTACTTCAAGTAGCAAAAAGTCAACTTGTCGTTCGTAAAAGTAAACAAAGGCCAGCAATGTTAATATTTCAAAATAGCTAAAGCAGTCGTCATCACCAAAAAGTTTGCGGCTTGCGGTTACGACTTTACCCATACAAGCGGCAAAGTCATCATCAGAAATCATCTGACCGTTTATGGTAAAACGCTCGTTGAAAACTTCCAGATGCGGCGATATGAAGCAACCCGCGCGATATCCCGCTTCTGCAAGGATGGACGCCATCATGGCACAAAAACTGCCTTTGCCGTTTGTGCCAGCTACATGTATAATTTTCAGGTCATCCTGCGGATTTCCCAAAATTTCCAGGGCTTGTGCCATGGCGCCAAGGCCCTTTTTCTTGCCGCTGCCATAGCTGTTGTTAAGATATTGCTGGGCGTCTTCAAAATTCATTTGTGCTGTCCCGCCCTTCTAGAATTGCTTTAAAAATTGTATGTCATTTTCAAACAACAGGCGCAAATCAGGGATATTAAAGCGTTGCATGGCGATACGGTCTATGCCCATGCCGAAGGCAAAGCCGCTGTACACATCAGGGTCAATGCCGCAAGCGGCCAGCACCTTTGGATGCACCATGCCGCAGCCCCCCATCTCTATCCAACCCTCGCCTTTACAAATACGGCAACCGCTTCCACCGCAGCCAAAGCAGGAAAAATCCACTTCCGCGCTGGGCTCTGTAAAAGGAAAGTGGTGGGGCCTAAAACGCGTTTTTATGTCGTCGCCAAACAGGGATTTGGCAAACACCGTCAGCGCACCTTTAAGATGCCCCATGTGTATACCTTTATCAACAAAAAGTCCCTCAATTTGGTTAAAGTCAGGAGAATGTGTGGCGTCCACCTCATCAGAGCGAAACACCTTGCCGGGTGCCACAATGGCTATAGGCGGCTTGTTGTTTTGCATATAGCGTATCTGTACGGGGGATGTATGTGTGCGCAGCACCTTGCCGCCTTCCACATAAAAGGTGTCTTGCTCGTCCCTTGCTGGGTGGCCCTTGCCGATGTTTAACGCCTCGAAATTGTGATATTCTGTTTCAACATGAGGCCCTTCGGCAATTTCATAGCCCATGCCCATAAAAATTCTGCAAATTTCTTCCGTAACGATGGCTACAGGGTGCCTGTGGCCGGCTTCGCGTTTTATGCCGGGCAGGGTTATATCAAGATGCTCTTTGGACAGCTTTTCGTCCATTTCCAGCTTAGACAAAAGCGATTTTTTTTCCTTAATTTTGTCTTCCAGCGCAGCCCTTACCTCATTTGCAATTTGCCCCACAACAGGCCTCTCTTCAGCACTAAGGCCGCCCATACCGCGCAAAATAGCTGTCATTTCGCCCTTTTTACCAAAAATAGCCACACGAATATCATCCAAAGCCGCAAGCCCATCCACGCCATCAATTTCGGCCGAAAATTTGGTCTCTATAGCAATCAAATCTTCTTTCATCTAAAGCACTTCCTTTCCAAAACTTTCAATTCCTTGTATTTTACCAGCATTGTCACCCTATGTCAACTTATAAATGAAATGTTTGACATAGAGCGATATTTACTGTATAATATAGCTATATTATATTAAAACAGGGGATGCGCTAACACCCCCTGTTACGGCCCTGCTGAACGGCATGGTTTCACGTTTTTTGTTAAATCAACAAAACGCCGCTATTCCTTGCCTGGTGAGCGGCGTTTACTCTTTACTTTCTTCTCTATGTATTCGATAATTTGGACTAAGGCACTTAGCCCCATCAAAGTTATCCATATTGAAGTAAATAATTCGTAAACTGTCATAGTGTCACCCCCTTTCGGAAAGCCTATTTAAGCTCTCTTTGGGTGGTGAAACCATGCCGCTCGTATGCAAAACCGCAAGAACATTATAGCGAAATTTGTCGCATAAGTCAACACAACGAAAGGCAATTGCAAATGGAATTTGACATTTTCACAATATCATGGCTGGCCGCGCTTATTTTCCTTGGCGGCTTTATAGATTCTATTGCAGGCGGCGGCGGCCTTATCACCCTGCCAGCCTACATATTAACAGGAATGCCCATACACATGGCCCTGGGCAGCAACAAGTTTTCATCCTTTTTCGGCACTGCCTTTTCGGCCTTCAATTTTTTGCGCAATAAAAAGGTATATCTCAAGGCCATGCCTCTCTCGATAGGGTTTGCGTTGCTTGGCTCTTTTTTTGGTGCATATGCCGTGTTGCTTGTTGATGCCGAAATTTTGCGCATCATCTTAATTGTCATCGTGCCCATAATAGCAATTTTTGTGCTGATAAAAAAAGATTTTGGCAAAGAAGATAAGGCGCACACGCTAAAAACCCATGTCATCGTCCTTGGTGCAGCTGCTGCGGCCCTTGTCATTGGCTTTTACGACGGCTTTTTTGGCCCGGGCACCGGCACCTTCCTCATCCTCATTTTCACAGTGTTTTTGCGCTTTGACCTTGTGACAGCCAATGGCAACGCAAAGATTATTAATTTATCATCCAATGCGGGTTCTCTGGTTACTTTCATTATAAATGGGCAAGTGGCGTGGCAATTGGTTATTATTGCTGCTGTTTTTGGCATTGCCGGCAACTATTTAGGGTCAACCCTTGCGATAAAAATCGGCGCGAAAATTATAAAGCCCTTGCTAATTATGGTTTTAGCAATATTGCTTTTTAGCATCATTTTCACTTGAACATAATGGAAGAATGTGTTAAGATAATCATGACAAATTTTACGGAGATGATTTTTTGTTACACGCATTTATTTTGCTTGGGGCCTTTTACCTTCTAAGCAGCCTTTGGGCTTTGGCCGAAGCCGCCTTTCCGGCGTTGGACAGAGGCAAGGTTAAGGCCGCTGCGCAAGAAGGCAACCGCCGCGCAGCATATATCAAGCGCATTATAAATGAAATGGGCTTCTTTCAATCCATCATACGCATGGCATCAGCCATAACGTGGGTGGTTTTTGGTGCCCTTGCACTTATGCTGCCTGTCAATCTTTCAGCGTCCTTCGGCATCATAGCGGGTGGTGCCATAGTTGCCCTGTTTTTAGGCAACGCCTTAAAAACCATCGCTATCACCAAAGCTGACACCATATCCGCCGCTATTTTGCTTCCCCTGCGCTTTTTCCTGTTTTTCCTCTCGCCTCTTATGCGCATCATCACCATATTAACAAATGCCCTTCTGCGCCGCTGGGGCGTGGATTTAGAGCGTGCAGACTTAGGCATCTCTGAAGATGACATAAGGCATATGGTTAACCGCGGTGGCGATGTGGGTAGCATTGATGCGGCAGAGCAGGAAATGATAAACAATATTTTTGAATTTAACGATAAATCCGCACTGGACATAGCCATACACCGCATGGATATTGTGGCCATTGACGCAGAATCCAGCCGCGAAGAAATTATCGACATCATCATCAAAAACGAATATTCGCGATATCCCGTTTACGAAGAAACCATCGACAATATCATAGGCATCCTGTATACCAAGGAGATTTTGACACATATCTTCACCCATAAAGACCTGCGCGACGACCTTAATCCGCGCGACTTCATCAAAGACCCTTACATCGTGCCGCCATCCAAAAAAATTGACGAGATTTTCAACGAAATGCGCCAAGCCAAGGTGCATATGGCCATCGTTGTGGATGAATATGGTGGCTGTGAAGGCCTGCTAACCGTGGAAGACTTAGTTGAAGAGATTGTGGGCAATATCTACGACGAATACGACGAGGTAGAAACCCCTGACATTGAACAAATTGGCGAAAACAAATATATGATACAAGGTGCGGCAGAGCTTGAAGACGTGGCAGACACCTTGGGCATTACCTTGCCCGAAGAAGAATATGACACCTTTGGCGGCTTTATCGTACACCTTTTGGGACGTATACCAAATGATGGCGAAAAACCAAGTGCGTCTTATGGCGGATACCTTTTCCAAATTTACGAAGTGAGAGAAAAGCGCATACAATCTGTTTTTGTTGAAAAGGAAGCCGAATGAAAAAACAATTGATAAAATTTGTTATGATGTTGTTTATGCCTTTGTTTCTAGCTGGCTGCACCGCAGTTGCGGCATT
>WQVI01000063.1 GCA_009781625.1 Defluviitaleaceae bacterium
AAAACATTTGCAATAAAAACCGGACTTTGCTATAATAATAGAAAGGGCAACCGCAAAAGCGGTGGCCGTCAAACTTAGAGATTAATGAAATAACCGCTTAAGTTTTCGGGAACCAGCGGTTATTTTCTTTTTCTAGAAAATACGTCAATTATGTATATATGCAACTTAACCAGCGTCATGATAAGCGTCATGGCCAGAAAAATTATCACAATAATTTCATACATTGACATAGCCTCACCTAGGACGGCCACCCGGCCAGGTGCGCTTTGGAGCGCGAACATGGTTCACGTTCGCGCGGAAGCACCGACCAGGGCCCTTTCGACAAGGGAATGACAGCCACCGCTTTCGCTTTCGGGTTGCCCCAAATTCAATTATAACATAAGATTATATTCTTGTAAAAAACATTTGCAATAAAAACCGGACTTTGCTATAATAATAGAAAGGGCAACCGCAAAAGCGGTGGCCGTCAAAAATGGTTGGTTAAATTAAATAACCGCTCAGTTTATCAGGCTTAGGCGGTTATTTTCTTTTTCTAGAAAATACGTCAATTATGTATATATGCAATTTAACCAGCGTCATGATAAGCGTCATGGCCAGAAAATTATCACAATAATTTCATACATTGACATAGCCTCACCTCCTCTCAGAGGTGTACAGCCACCGCTTTCGCTTCTGGGTTGCCCCAAATTCAATTATAACATGGTTTTACATTTTTAGACAAGGATTTGTTTTTGATGTTATGCGATATTACAACTGCTTGACAAATAGGCCTGAGATGGGGCGCAGTGTTCTCAGACCTTTTTGGGGGTCTCGGCACGCTTGCCTGTTGTCTTTTTCGGAGATTGGACAGACAAGCGTGTTTTTTTAACCCCTTTTGTGCAGGCCGTAAGGGCCGCTGGTGTGCCTGCACAAGTGCATTGTAACACCACTCGCGCGCGTTGCTGGATTGCTTCGGCCTTGTACTGTATCATAATTCAACTATAATTGGCCTCGCAATGACAATTGAGCGGTTACGTTGTTAATTGGAAGTTCACGAAAGTTCAATTGTCATTGCGAGGCCGATGGCAGTAGGATTATGATGTAGTACAAGGCCGAAGCAATCCAGCAACGTCAAGCTTTTATCTACACAGTCAATTAGCGGAAAGGGTCGCAAGCTGGGTGCCCGGATAAAAATGCGCCAATATATCTTCGTAGCCGTGGCCGCGCTGTATCATGCCGTAAACGCCGTGCTGGCTCATGCCCACGCCATGTCCAAAGCCGCCGCCAAAAAAGGCCAAACCGTCCGAGGTTTCGTCAAAAACCATGAAGGTGGACGGCAAGATGAAGTGGTTGGTGATAGGCGCGGCGTTGTGACGGTTTAACAGGATGCCGTCCGGCGTCGAGGGCGTTAACAGGCGGCGTATAGCGTATTCTGTTCGCACAAGGACGCTGCCCTGTGCGCCCGTTATCAGCAGCTCGCGGATATTGCCCCCTTGGCCCCGCGAAACGATTTCCATGTACTGAAATTCACCGATGCTTGTCACAAACTGGGGCGGGAAGGGCGGCGTATCAGGCACTTGGAAGAGATGAGGGCTGGCATTGGCCAGGCCAGGCAGATTTTGGCCGATTATCTGCGTAAGCTGCGCTCGGGATAGCTGAAAATTCCAGCGAAACCAAGGCGAATTATCATCAAAGCTTGCAATGTCGGTGTTTGTGAAGAAGGCGCGGGCATTGGCCTCGATGGAAAGGTTGCCAAAATCCCCTGACAGATATTGGGGTGTGCCCGTGAGGTAAGGGGGCGTGGGGCGGTCAAACTCCCAAGTGCTGCCATTTATCCACACATCTCCGCTGTTGGTCGTATGGCCCGAGGATGTGGAAAAAAAGTTGGCAGAGATAACCTCACCATCATGGGTCAGCACACGGCCTTGCGTTTCGCGCACGGCGGTGATGGCCGTCTGGGTCTCCGGGAAATTGGCGTAAACCTGGGATGCCACGCTGTCATCCACATTTGCGCCGTACATGTAAAAGCGGTTGGCAAAAATGGCGTTGTAAGCATAGCTGCGCGCCGTGACGGCCTGCACCTTGGCGGCCTCAAGGCCGAAGGACGCAGGCATTTCGCTGGGGATGACGGCGTAGAGATATTGCTCCAGCGACAGCTGATTGACGATGACAAAGCCATCCGTGCGGCGGCTTATTTCCAAAATACCGCGATAGCGCGGGCTTTGTCCATCAGGCCAATTGCGGCTGATGGAAGAAATTTGCGTCATACCATCCTCGCCATTTGGCACAATGGTGATGCGGCCCCGCTCTATCAAATGGGCGTTTTCCGTGGCAGACAGGCGCAAAACCTCATTTGGCGGTATCTCTACCATGCCATCATCGGTGTGTATCACAAGCCCCGTCTCGCTTTGCAATGATACTGACTGATGCACGCGGCTGTTAAAACCCGAGGTGGACAGCACCACCCGTATATGCTCGGGTGCCGGGCGTCTCATGACAATGATGGCGGCAACATGGCCTTCGCGCAGGATAAAATCGGCGGTGTCATAGCCGATGGTTATTTGGTCAATGCTACCGAGGGTTACAGGGCCCAGAGCGTTGTAGATGCCGAAGACGGGATGCAGCGGGATGCGCCCAATGTCATAAATATCCACATAGCCCCCCGTCACTTCCCTTACAACGCCCGAAACGCCATGCTCAAAGATATGTACATGCTCTGCCGCGCGGCCGTTTATGCTCACATCAGCAATACGCCCCTGGGGCAAACCAACAGTATCAAAAGCATATGTACGCTGGGCACCCCCCGCAAAAATGGTAATACTTTCAGCATCTTTGCTTACCACATAGGCATTGCGTATGGTGGGTGTTTCACTTACCATGCCCAGGATGGCGATAATTTCGCGGCCACGGCGTAGGATGGACACCTCGTGGTCAAGATATTGGTCGAAAGACAGCCCTGCGGCGGTGAAATGCCCCATATTGGTGATGATATGCCCATGTGGCAACTGTGAGTTAAACTGCGGCGTGATAAGCACGATAACATTTTCTTCAACGAGGCCAAAGCGGCCTTCGATACCCGCACCTCTGCTGATATTTTCCATCAACTGCATATATAAGTTCACCCAAAGGGCATAAGAAATGGCCAGATGGCGGTTTTCTTCCGTCAGCTGGATACGTATGGGGTTGTTAGGGTCCAGCCTGTCCAACACGGCCTGGGCCTGCTCCAGCGTAAGGGGGCCATCGGGGTAAAAGCGCCCCCCCTGGCCGTTAAGATGCCCCAGCGCAACCGCCGTATTGATGTATCTATCATGCCAAAGTGTTGCCGAAGTGTCCGCAAAGTTGATATTTCGATGGGTGTGGGCTATTTCATGGGCATCCATAAATGTCAGTGCAATCATCTTAGCCACAATGGCGCGGGAAATGGGCATATCATCCCTTATGGTGCTTGCGATTGGCCCATCCTCACGGGGCGCGCCATCGCGCACAAAGGGGACGATGCCATCGTCATCCGGGGGCATGTCCCCATTTGGGCTGCAAGCCGCAAACAGGATTGAAATCAGCATGGCAAACATTGCAAGAAGAATTCTTTTGTCCATTGTCTTACCTCCGAAGGTAGGGGTTTTTATGTGCTATAGTAATATTACTATTTATGCGGGCTTGTACAATAATATGACTGGGACGTGCTACACTTTTGTGCCATTGCCCTTTGTCCAAAAATAATGTATGATATATATATGAAACTTTTTGCGAAAAATTACGTATTCAATATTGGGGGTGATATAGCTTGTCGAAAGAAATTGTTGTAGAGCTTAAAAATGTGACAAAAATATATCCCATGGGCGACGAGAGAATTGTGGCCTTAGATGGGGTTTCTTTGCAATTTGAGCGGGGTAAGATTTATTGCTTGCTGGGGGTTTCTGGTAGCGGTAAATCTACGCTGCTTAATTTGATTGCGGGGCTGGAGAGGCCCACAAACGGCACAATCGTCTTTAAAGGGCGGCATAGCATTGATAAAATGAGCGAAAAAAAGCTGGCCACCTTTAGGCAGCGGTATGTTGGCTTTGTTTTTCAGTCCTACAACCTTATGCCTACATTGACGGCACTGGAAAACACCACATTACCCCTTATCTTTAGGCGCATACCAAAGCGCACGCGAAATAAAAAGGCTATGGAGATGCTAAGGGCCGTAGGGCTAGAGGGCAGATGGCGACACAAACCCGCGGAGATGAGCGGCGGACAGCAACAGCGCGTGTCCATCGCCCGCGCTTTTGTAAACGAGCCTGAAATTGTTTTTGCGGACGAGCCCACAGGCAACCTGGATACCAAAACCACCATAGAAATGATGAACCTTATATGCAAAATGGCCCAAGTGCATAACCAGACATTGATACTTGTCACGCACAACTTAGAATTGTCAAGATATTGTGACGAGGTTATACATATACGTGACGGAAAAATTGAAAAGATAGAAGATGTAAGCGCGGACAAGATTGAAATAGCGTAATTTCGCACATAGGGGGATGTTATGAAAAACAAAAGGGTAGTTGCAAAGATATTGACATTTATAATGGCCTTTTCGCTGCTGGGATATTTTGGCACAGCACAATTGGCAGCGTCGGAAGGCGTAACATTAGGCAACCAAACAATAAACGCAGGCCTTGGCGTCACCACTGTCACTGTAAACGTAAATATCGGTGCCGGCACAACCGTAAGCGGCGCTTGGCTTAACGTGGATGATATAGCAGTTTCTATACAAGACCAATCCGGCATTTTGGGCTATTTTGAAGAAGCAAGAAGCGTGCCCATAACCCTTGCTATTGTGGCCGAAGAAGACCACCAAGGCAGAACCTTCCTGGGGCAGGTTAATGTCAGTCATTCCGGCGGCACGGCTACGGGCTTTTTAACCATCCATGTGGCGGCAGCGACAGTAACCCCTACGCCAACCCCCACGCCGCAAGCACCCACTATACGCATGACGGCACCAACCACATATGTGGAAATGACCCCCGGCGTACCATCCATAGTAAATGTTACCCTGGAAAACACCGGACGCCACATGGCCCGGGACTTCCGCATACTGCCTACATCCAACGCAAATTTTACCGTTGAAACCGTTGGCAATTTGCAGCCATTTAATCTTAACCAAAATACCCAGCGCACCTTCCAGCTTCGCATAACGCCCCATACCTGGGTTGAAAATATCACAGAATCCATTCAATTTTCTTATACATTCGAGAACAATGTCCGAGATGTAATCACCCAAACGGGCACTATTTGGGCTAGGGTTTACACCCCGACGGCGGAAGAACCTCGGGTTGTTTTAACAGGGGTTTCGGTTTCTCCGACAACCGTAAACGCCGGTGAGGACTTTACAATAACAGCCACTTTGCGCAACACATCGGCTGTGAGGGCAAGCAATGTGCAGATTTCGGCGGGGGGCTTTGCGGAAGGCGGCCTGATATCCCGCGGAGAAACTTCCAGCTTTGTAGGCAGCATGAATGCCGGCACAAACAGCGATGTGACCTTTGCCTTTAGCACTAATGCCAACATCGCCACGGGTTCGCGTCCTATCGTCTTTACGCTGCGCTTTGACAATGCCGACGGCGAAGTGGTTACGGTGCCTATCACCTCTTATGTGACTATCATAGGCGATGGCGCGGATATCGAAACCGACAGGGCGCGGCTTGTTGTTACAAGCATCAGCCAGCCTTCCGGCACTTTTACGCCCGGCCAAGAAGCCACGGTAAATGTAACCGTGCAAAACAATGGCGAGCGTGATGCAACAAATGTGCGCGTTTCGGCAAATCCCGAAGAGGGCGTGGTACCGCGCCTGGCATCCATACAGACGGCGGCAACCCTTGCCGTAGGCGAAAGCGAGACATTTTCCTTTGCCTTTACGCCTACCGGCAGTGCGCGGTCGCAATTTTACAATATCGGCTTTACAGTGGCCTATGACATAGGCCATACCGAGGAAGGCAGCCCTGTGCGTGATAGCTTCGAGCAGTTTACGGGCTTTAATGTCTACAACCCTGACGCGGATGATGACGATGATGACGAAATACGCTCTGTTCCTCGTATTATCATCAGCGATTATACCATAGAGCCGTTGATAGTAATGGCTAATACAGAATTTGACCTATCCCTGACGGTGATGAACACCCATAGCGAGCGTGCCATAGGCAATATAATGGTAACATGGGAAGTTACGGCCATCACCGTGGGCAATGAAATAACCGGCGGCAATGTGTTTACGCCTGTGGATTCTTCCAACACCTTCTTTATAAATCATATCCCGCCCCGGGGCACATATGAGCATCAAATGAGGCTTTTTGCCATACCTGATGCCGCGCCGCGCAACCACACCATCACAATTAATTTTGTGTATGAGGACATGGACGGCAACCCCTTCGATACCGAGGCCAATATCGGCGTAAATGTGCGCCAGCAGTCCCGCCTGGAGCTTAGCCTTATGCCGGGCATACCCACGACGGTTATGCAAGGGGACAGGGTGGATACCAGCATCACCGCCCTTAACGCAGGCCGCTCTACCCTTTTCAACCTGCGCGTGCGCCTGGAAGGCGAGGGCATATCCCCCACGGAAGAGGTTTTCGGCAATGTAACCAGCGGCAATATGCACAACTTTTGGGCCAACTTCTTTGCAATGGAGCCGGGGCCAACAACCGTCTACCTCATAGCCACCTTTGAGGATGAAATGGGCGATGCTCATGAGGTTATACAGTCCTTTGACATGGATGTTTGGGGCATGGACGGCGGCTTTGATGACGGCGACTTTGGCATGGGCGGCGACTTTGGCGGCCGCTTTCCTGAAGGCGGCGGCGACTTTGGTATGTGGGATGATGACGGCATGGGCGAAGGCGGCTTCTTATCCGGCCTGTTGATGCCAATTGCCAGCGGCGGCGGCGTGTTGCTATTAGCAGGTGGCACAATAGTGATTGTTGTGCTGGTTAAGCGTAAGAGAAGACAAAATGATGACTTTGGCTTTGATAATGACAGGCTATCGTAGGAAGATTGTGGCCGCATAGGGGCGAACACAGTTCGCCCCTACGAAAGACATGCGGCATTACGACTACGCTGGCAATAACCGATATTCGTAGGGGCGAACTGTGTTCGCCCGTTAACATAGGCGAGGTGAAATAATCCATGCGCATTTTTGATGTATTTTCCATGGCCCTGCGTAATATGTTTAAACGTAAGGTTAGGACATTTTTGACGGTACTTGGCGTTGTCATCGGCTCTGTGGCTATCACGCTGATGATGAGCCTTGGCGTTGCCGTAAATTTGCAGCATCAGCAGCAAATAGAGCAGCTAGGCCATAGGGCCAATAGGATAAATGTGTGGGTGGACACATGGTCCACCGGTTTAAATGATATTGTCGTTGATGACGACATGGTGGCGAGCATAAACGCCATGCCCGGCGTGCGCGTAGCCACACCCATATTTACACTATGGACATCCCTAACATTTACCCACGGGCCATATATGGCAGATTTGCAAATTAGGGGCATCCTGCCCGAGGCCATGCCCTACATGGGCCTTAATGTCTCCGAAGGCCGCCTTCTCACAGACGATGACGATTTTAACATCGTCTTTGGCTCTGCCATTTTAACCCAATTTCGCCATCCCCGCGACCGCTGGAACTGGCAAATGAGCCCCTGGGGCGATATTTCCCAGGAAGCCACGCTGGACGTGCTGTCCATGCCCATACAGGCCTTTGTAGACTTTGGCATGGAGATGCCGGGCAGGCCGTATATGATAGAGGGTGTTGGTATTTTGGACGGCATGGAATGGGAAGCACAGACCATAAGCTATATGACCCTGGACAGGGTGGTTGAAATACAAAGAGATTTGGAAAGATTTTTGCTAAGCATGGGCAGTTTTTGGGGCACCTCTGTAGACGATGGTTTTTCAGAGCTTGTTGTCATTGCGGAAAATGCGGATGCCGTGTCCCATGTGGCAGAGGGCTTGCGCGCCCTGGGCCTGGAAAACGTGTGGTATGACATGGAATGGATAAACCAGCAGCGCGAAAGCACGGAAAGTTTGCAAAATCTGCTTTCTGCCATTGGTGCCGTGGCCCTTTTTGTGGCGGCCATAGGCATTGCCAACACCATGGTAATGGCTATTTACGAAAGGCGCAAGGAAATTGGCGTTATGAAGGTGATAGGTGCCAGCATCAAGGATATACGCCGCTTGTTTTTGCTGGAAGCCGCGATGATAGGCGCCCTTGGCGGCGTTTTAGGCATGGCCCTATCCGCCCTTGTATCATATATCATGAACACCGTCGGTATGCCATTTTTGGATAACCTCATTTGGGGTGCCACCGGCGATGTCAGCGTCATCCCGCCTTGGCTATATATGCTGGGTTTTGGCTTCTCCTGCGGCGTGGGTCTGATATCGGGCTTTTTGCCGGCAAGACGCGCAACAAAAATTTCGGCTCTAGAGGCCATAAGGACATCCTAGGGGGCACAAATGAAAATACTTCATGTTATAGCCCAATTGCCCACGCGCACAGGCAGTGGGGTGTATTATAGCAATGTGGTGGAAGAGCTTAAAAGGTTTGGGCATAATCAAGCCGCCCTTTTTGCTGTGCAAGACGGCCTTGCTTTTGATATCTTGCCAGCCGAGGCACAATATCCCGTACCCTTCAAATCCCAACAGCTTCCATTTCCTGTTGCCGGTATGAGCGACGTCATGCCATATGATAACACCGTCTATTCTGAAATGGACGAGGGCATGATGGACGCTTGGCAGAAGGCTTTTGGAGACACTCTTGCTCAAGCTAAAAAAGGCTTTGCTCCGGATATTGTAATTTTACACCACCTCTGGATGCTAACGTCCATGGCTGTGGAAGTTTTTGATAGCCAGGTAAAAATTGGCATATGCCATAACACCGACCTTAGACAAGCCGAGCAAAACCCCCACATGAAAAACAAATATGTGAAAAATTTGAATAGCCTAGATGCGATATTTTCCCTAAGCGATGACGCTAAAGACAGAATTGTCAATATATTTGGCATCAACCAAAGCAAAATTATCACCATCGGCGGCGGCTTTAACCAAAACCTATTTTACCCGGCCGCCGCGAAAGAAAAAAGCGATAAAATCCAAATTGTGTTTGCCGCAAAAATCGAAAGGTCCAAGGGCGTGTTCGAGCTTGTTAAGGCCTTTAAGGGCGTTTCTGCCGTCGCGCCAAATCTTCATCTTAACATAGTGGGCACCCCTGACGGCGAAAATAAGCAAAGACTGGCCAGCCTTATGGAAGGCCATGAAAATATATCCCTTGTCCACATCACAAGCCAAAAAGTGCTTGCGGACTTTATGCGAAGCCAGGACATCTTCGTGATGCCTTCATATTACGAGGGCCTGGGCCTCATCGCCATCGAAAGCCTGGGCAGCGGCCTTAGGGTTGTAGCCACGGAAATTGAGGCCTTGATGACGCTGCTGGGAGAAGATGTAAACAACAGCGGCATAATTGAATATGTG
>WQVI01000064.1 GCA_009781625.1 Defluviitaleaceae bacterium
AAGGACAAAAACATAACACGCAAGCTTGATAAAGCAATTTTGCACAAAGATGGTGTGCCATATATGGCCCCGGAAGTGGTGTTATTTCTAAAATCCCCACAGATATATCTCACACATGAGATTCACAGAGAAAAAACACCTGCCGACTTTAAGGCGATAATGCCGCTGCTGCCGGATGAAAGCAGGCTGTGGCTTATGGATGCGTTGGATAAGGCTTATCCCGATGGATATGGGTGGCTGGAAGATTTGTTACAAGTATAAGGAGGAAATTACATAATGATCGAACTTAGAAAAATTTCAATTACAGACGACAATATGAAAGAATGTATAGAACTTGAAGTAGCACCAGAGCAAAGAAACTTCGTGGCAGGCAATGCTGTAAGCCTGGGCCAGGCCTACGACCTAAATAAAAGAGGCGGCCATGCAATGCCCTACGCTATTTATGCAGACGGTGTAATGGTTGGCTTTGTCATGTACGAGTTTATGCTGTATGAAACCGAAGATACCTATGGTGAGGACTGCTATTATTTTTGGCGGTTTATGATGGACAAAAACCATCAAGGCAAGGGATATGGCAGACAGGCCCTTGCGCAGATTATTGACGAAATTAAGCAATTTCCCTGCGGCAAAGTAGATTATTGCTATACATCTTATGAACCGACTAATGTTGCAGCAAAGAGGCTGTATGAATCCTTTGGTTTTGTGGAAACCGGGCAGATAGTTGAGGGCGAGGCCGTAGCCCGCTTAAAGCTATAATATTAGGGCCTGTTCCCACTATAAGAAAATGTAGATTTGTGAGGCGATTTTTCGCCAATCAAGGAGCTGAGGACGACGCGTGCCAGAAGGCACGCTAGGACGAAGCAACGCAGAGTGGCGGAAATATCGACCGCAAATATGCGTTTTCGTTAGTGGGAACAGGCCCTAATAGAGGTGTTAAGCACAATGATTGATTTAAGAAAAATTTGGATTACAGACGACAATATGAAAGAATGTATAGCACTTGAAGTGATAGAGGAACAAAGAAAATTTGTGGCATCTAATGCCATGAGCCTGGCGGATGCATTTGACTGGAACAAAGACGGAGAAAGCGTTACACCCTATGCCATTTACGCAGATGGTAATATGGTAGGCTTTGTGATGTACTGCTTTGTGCGTCAAGAATATGAAGACACTTATGGTGAAGACTGCTACTTTTTTTGGCGGTTTATGATGGATAAAGCCCATCAAGGCAAAGGATATGGCAGAGAGGCTCTTAAAATGATTTTGGACGAGATTAGGCAGATGCCCAATGGCAAGGCAGAGCATTGCTATACATCTTATGAGCCTGCAAATGTTGTGGCAAAGAAACTGTACGAGGACTTTGGTTTTGCGGAAACAGGTCAGGTTGACGATGGAGAGCTTGTAGCACGCCTAAAGCTGTAAGAGAGCTTATGATTGCTTTGCAGCCAGTAACATGGCACAACATCGGTGACGTTATTGATTTAAAGATACACGAAAGCCAAGAAGGCTTTCTGGCCCCAAATGTGTACGGTATAGCCCAGGCATATGTTGCTTGGGCAGCTAACGGGCACCAACCTATCACTCTTGCCATCTTCAAGAATGATGACGCAATAGGCTTTGCAATGTTGGAATACAAAACCGCAGAAGAAAACGAATATAAAAATAACAGCCATCCCTACTACTACCTTTCTAATTTTATGATAGACAAAAACCACCAAGGCAAAGGTTATGGGAAGGCCGCTTTGAAAGAAGTAATTAAATATCTTCACACTGCCAAGCCACAATTAGCGGCAGCTTCTATATATCTTTCGTACAAGCCCAATAATGCCATCGCGCGCAGACTGTTTGCAAGTGTTGGTTTTGTGGAAACCGGCGAAACAGAAGATGGTGACGATATTGTTGCATGTCTTGTACTTAAATAAACTAATTTGGAGGAATGCGCAATGATTAACACAGAAAGGCTAATTTTAAGACGCTTTACAGTGCAGGATGAACAGGAATATGCTGATATTTGGGCAAGTCCAAATTTCTACCGCTATTTGGGCACCGGCACCGGTATACCGAAAGAGAGCATTGGCAGAATGATAGACATGCATGAGTCTTCATGGGGCTATGGCCTTGGTACATATGCCGTAATTGAGCAAGCAAGCGGCAAGCTGATAGGGCATTGCGGCGTGCGCGGCTTGCCATGCGGCCGCAAGGAGATATTATACGCCTACAGCGAGGATGCTTGGGGCAAAGGCTATGCCACAGAGGCTGCAAGGGCTGTGCTGGCGGCGCATGATGCGCGGCCGCTTATCGCCGTATCTTATCCGGAAAATCCAGGCTCAATAGCCGTGCTTAAAAAGGTGGGCTTTCGCCATGTTGGTCAAGAGAAGATGTTTGGTAAGGCGCTGGAATCTTTTATTCTGGACTGAAAGGGCTATTTATAGCAAGAAACAAGCCGTGTCTTGCATAAAATTATGTAACCGTTAAAGTTGCAAGGAGATTTGTAAATGAATTTAGCCGCAAAGGTACACGAGCTAAAGAAGCTAAAGCTTACCGTGGCAAATTTAGAAAAAGACATCACCGAAATTGAAGACCTTATCAAGGCAGAAATGACAGCGCAAGATGTGTCCGAGATGGTGGTGGATGTGTTTAAAATACGCTGGGTGCCATATGCCTCAACACGCATTGACACCACGGCATTAAAAGCAGAACTGCCGGATATAGCGGCGCGTTACAGCAAAACCACAGAAACACGCAGACTTTCCATAACATAAGTAGGGGCGGCCTGTGGCCGCCCATTTCCATTAATACGGATGATTTTCCTTATACTTCATATATTTGCTAACCATCAGCGTTATCTTAAAAATTATAGCATCGTCAAAGTTGCGCAAGTCCAGCCCTGTCATTTTTTGCAGCTTATCCAGGCGGTATACCAGCGTGTTTCTGTGGATGTAAAGCTGGCGCGAGGTTTCTGACACATTTAGGTTGTTGTCAAAAAATTTATCCACGGTTGTGAGGGTTTCTTCGTCAAAGCTGTCCGCGGATATGCCGTGCAGCACCTCGTTTACAAACATGCGGCAAAGGGACATGGGCAGCTGGTAAATAAGGCGGCCTATACCCAGCGTTTCATAATTCATCACAAGGTTTGTCACATCAAAAATTTTACCAACCTCAAGGGCCATTTTGGCCTCTTTATAAGAGCGCGAAACAAATTTTAGGTCGTTTACGGTGGTGCCAATGCCCACGCGCACGCTGCTCATGGCTTCTATAGAAAGGGTGTCGCAAATGACCCTGGCGTGGGTTTCGATATCATTAATGTCGTCGGTGGACTTTAGCTCTTTTGCCAATATTATATGATCCTGATCCACCACAGTTACAAAATCTTTAAGTTTCTGTGGGAAGATGTTGCGTACAATTTCCAACATGCCGTTTTCTTCGTTATTTTTCGCCTCAATTACATACAGCACCCGGCGCACATTGTTTTCTATGCGCAGCTTTTTGGCTCTGCTGTAGATATCCACCAAAAGCAAATTGTCCAGCAAAAGATTTTTTATGAAATTGTCGCGGTCAAATCTCTCTTTGTACGCGATGATGAGGCTTTGTATCTGAAACGCCGCAATTTTGCCGATGCGGTAGGTCTCCTCGTCCTCGCCCTTTGTCAGCACCACATATTCCGGTATGCCATTGTCAAAAACCTTAAAATATTGATATCCTTTTATCAGCTGGCTTTCAGCAGCACTTGTCACAAAATCCGCCGCCGCGTCCACATGGCTGTTTATCATCTCAGTTTCCGTGCTGGCCGTCACCTTGCCTTCTCTCTCCAGCACGCTAAATTCGCGGCGTGTGATGTTTTTTAGGCCGTCGATGGTGTTTTGCAAAATTTGGCTGCTTAGCATATAATCAACTCCGTTCGGATAGGGTATGTACGCTTTTTACTATTCTACAACTATTTACCACGCATGTCAACAAAAAAAGGTGCGATTCGTAGCTATACATTGCTATATCGCACCTTTTGAAAAATCAATCAAGTATTGTCACACGCATAGGGCTATGCATATTGTCAAATGTCCTTTCGCCGCCAAGCCTCATCTGCCCGCTGCCCCAGGACCATAATGCGCCATCCGTTGTAATTGCAATTGTAGTGTTAAAGCTGGTTGAAACGGCCGCCACACCATCCATAATCCTTGTAGGTACATGGCGCATGGTGGTAGTGCCATCACCAAGCTGGCCGCCATTACTCCCCCATGCCCATAATGTACCATCGGTTGTTATCGCCATCGTGTGCTGGTCACTTGCCGACACGGCAATTACATCATCCATGATGTGTATAGGGTCGTGTACATCGGTGTTAAGGCCATTGCCTAGCTGACCCTGCTGATTGCTTCCCCATGCCCATAGGCTTCCGTCAGTCCTAATTGCCACCGTATGAGATTGGCCCGTTGCTATGGCAATCACATCATCCATAATATGTACGGGCATGGTAAAGTCGTCCATAGGGTTGCCGTCTATATCTACCAAAACCATGACGCCATCAATAGTTCGGGAATGGCTGACATTGCGCAAACTGCGCACTTCGGCACCACTGCCCCAAGCCCATAAGCTGCCGTCAGACGTAATGGCCGCCGTATGCGAACCACCCGCCGACACTGCAACCACATTATCCATAATATGTATAGGGCTATGATGTATGCTGCTATTTCTGTTGCCATATCCATGCTGGCCACGGCCCCAGCCCCATAGCGTACCATCCGTCCTGATGGCCATCGTATGGGATGTGCTTGCCGACACTGCAACCACATCATTCATCACCCATGTAAAATACTGCCTCTGGGCAACTGTGCCATCGCCAAGCTGCCCATTTTGATTGGCCCCTATGCCTCGCAGCGTCCCATAGCTGTCAATTATCATCGTATACGTCTGCCCTGCCGATATATAAGCAACATCTTCCATCACTTGTATCGGGTTGTTCTGATTTTCCGTGGTGCCATCGCCAAGCTCTCCGTGATGATTGCCACCCCAGGCCCATAGGCTGCCGTCGGACTGCATGGCAAAACTAGAATTGCCACCTACTTCAACGGATGTCCATATCACGTTGTCAACCCCTGTGCCTATGCTCACTACATCATCCACTATGTCCGCTATGTTGCCTGCTATGTCTGCCAAGCCCAAAGTGGCATCGCCTTCGCTTTCCGAAAGCAAGGAAAAAACGCCTGCGCTGGCAATTAAAACAATTGCAGCCGCTACGGCTATCAACACGGCTAACTTCTTTGGCTTTTTAGGCGCAGGGCTGGCGGAAGTTCCGGTGCCGCATTTAAGGCAAAAAACGGCATCCAAACCCGTTAAATCGTGTCCGCATTTTTTACAAAACATATCTGCCTTCTCCTTTCGACTTACCATAACGGGCGAACACAGTTCGCCCCTACAAGTGGCGGCATTGCATCGTAGGGGCGAACTGTGTTCGCCCGTATTCATGGGCCACACTTCAAAGACTTTGCACGAAAGTCTAATTTATTTTCAGCCACAGTCGTCGTCGTCAACGGACGCTGCCTCAATAATCACATCATCCAAGCTGCGCACAAGCTCTAATTGCGGCTTGCGCGACCATTCGTACATAGAGCCTTCATACACAATCACATTTTCATACCCGGCAATTCTTAGGGCCAGACCGGCCACAGCGGCGCGAACGCCCAGCTGTCAGTAGGTGACAATGAAGTCTTCTTTTCGTATACCAAGGCGGGTCATGGCTTGGGCAAGCTTATCAGGGCTTGCAAAGGACTGGCCCGGCGCGTCTGCAAAGAAATTGTCCACAGGGGCCAAGATGGCCCCGCGGAGATGGCCGCCTCTGGGGTTGTCGCGAAGGTCATCCCCTGTAAATTCTTCCATTGTCCTTACGTCCAAAAATTTCATTTTTCCATAATTTTCTAAAACTTCATTAAGTCCGAAGATATAGCCTTCGGTGATATTTGTAGCGTATATAGAGGGCGTTATTTTTGCCGCATCGGCGGACATGGGCAGGGCTGTTGCCGCGCTAAAGCCGCCATTGAGGATAAGCACTTCTCCATGTCCGTAATATTTCGCAACATACCAAAAGCGCGCAACGGCCCGGCCCGATTTTCCGTCGTCATATGCCACAATTTTGGCATCGCGTGTGATACCAAGACCGCCCAAAAGCCCCGCCCAATTGCCGGCAGAAGGAAAGCCCCCATCATCCGTCTTTAGCGGCGCATCGCCAACAGGAAGCGACACCGCCCCTTTTATGTGGGCGGTGTCATATTCTTGCTTGCTTCTTAGGTCTACAATGGTATATTTTTCAAAGTTTTTGCGCAAATCACTCGCGCTTATCAAGATTTTCAATTTATTGCAGCTCCTTTAGTTTGTGATAACGCCTTCCGTATCTTTATCAAAGACGTGGATATGGTTGCCATCTATGGCCACCTTGATGTTATCGCCAACTTTCGCGCGAGAGCGTGGGTCAACGCGGGCAGTAACAGGGTTGCCGGCTATGCTGAGATATAGATAAACCTCGGCACCCAGAAGCTCTGTAAGCTCTACGCTGGCGGAAAGCACAGTGTCAGGGGAAGATGCAATAAACATTTCTTCGTCATGCAAGTCTTCCGGCCTAAAGCCCATAACAACTTCCTTGCCAATATAGCCGCCATCAATAACCTTCTTGCCCTTTTCATCGTTAAGCTTTACTTTAAATTCGCCAAACTGCATGTAAACTGTGCCGCCTTCGTTAACAGCCAGAGCATCTACGAAGTTCATTTGCGGCGAGCCTATAAAGCTGGCAACAAAGAGGTTGTTAGGCTTTGTGTAGAGGTTAATTGGAGAGTCTACTTGCTGCACAATGCCGTCCTTCATAACAACAATGCGTGTACCCAGCGTCATAGCCTCAATTTGGTCATGGGTAACATAAATGAAGGTAGTTTTCAGCTTTTGATGCAGCTTGGATATTTCCGTACGCATTTGCACGCGCAGCTTTGCATCAAGGTTTGATAAGGGCTCGTCCATAAGGAAAACTTTAGGCTCACGGACGATGGCGCGGCCCATGGCCACACGCTGACGCTGGCCGCCGGAAAGTGCCTTTGGCTTTCTGTCCAACAAAGGCTCGATATTAAGTATCTTTGCGGCTTCATTTACCCTCTTTTGTATTTCAGCCTTGGGTGTTTTGCGCAATTTAAGGCCAAAAGCCATGTTATCATACACCGTCATATGCGGATAAAGGGCGTAATTTTGGAAAACCATTGCGATGTCGCGGTCTTTGGGTGCCACGTCATTCATGCGCTTTTCACCTATGTAAAGGTCTCCGCTGGATATTTCTTCCAAACCTGCTATCATACGTAATGTGGTAGACTTTCCACAGCCCGAGGGGCCAACAAGCACCAAAAACTCAGTATCTTCAATTTCAAGGTTAAAATCTGATACAGCTACAAAACCATTAGGATATTTTTTAACAAGGTTGTTTAACACTAAACCTGCCATATTTGTCTCCTCCTTGTAATATAATTGACATATTCTAATAATACATTATTTTTTAGCTTTGCGCCATGCCTTAAATAAACAAATTTTTTATGCCCAGGCCATGATATTTCACTATATTTTTCAACAAAGAAAATATTTTCGGCATGTTGCACAAATTTCAAGGTGCTTTTTTGTGCAATATTACTTAGAGAATTTATGCTATACTGAAAGAAATCCCACAACGAAAGGAGAATTACGGTATGAATGAGACTTTGAAGACCATAGAGACGCGTTTTTCTTGCAGAGGATATGATGGACGGTCTGTAGAGATGGAGAAGGTAGAAGCCTTGGCCAAAGCGGCTTTGCAGGCACCTTCTGCTATGAATTTACAGCCCTGGGAGATTATCGTTATCACCGACAAAGCCCTAATTGATGAGATGGATACAGCCGCCATGGAAGTTGCAGCGGCCATGCCTGATAAGGGCCTGTATAATCGCATGATGGAGCGTGGCGGCAAGATGTATTACAATGCGCCTTGCCTGTTTTTGATACTTAAAGAAGCTGACAAAAAGTGGGCTGACCTAGATTGCGGCATCGTAACACAAAACATAGCACTGGCCGCAACAAGCCTGGGCCTTGATAATGTTATCGTCGCCATGGCGGCCATACCATTTAGCGGCCCCAAGGGCGAAGAATTTAAAAAGCGCATAAGCTGGCCCGAAGGCTACGAATTTGGCATGGGCGTTTGCGTCGGATATGGAAATATGACGAAAGAGCCCCATGAAATTAATTTAGAAAAGGTGCGTTACGTCCATGGTGGTTAGCGAAAATCTGCTTAACAAATGCTTGGACGATATAATTAGCAAGAAAAATATTTTTAGCACCGTGTTGCGGGTTGAAAGCGGCGATGGCTCTTTCGCCTGGGTTGGGTCTCGCGGCGAAATGCAGCCTGACAGCAAATATTTTATCGCAAGCGTAACAAAGCTATATGTTACGGCGGTTGTTATGTCCTTAATTGAAGAGGGTAAGTTAAGCCTGGACGAAAAAATCTCTAAGCACCTGCCGGGCCAGCTTATGGAAGGGCTTCATGTCCTTAAAGGCGTTGACTATTCCGATGAAATAACAATTTGTCATCTTATTTCAAACACTTCCGGTCTGCCGGATTATTTTACCCACAAAGAGGACGGCAAACCTTCCGGTGCGTATTTGTTGCTGCAAGGACGGGATGATGCATGGGGACTTGATAAAACAATTGATAGTATGAAGAAGATGACACCGAAGTTTGCCCCCGGCAAAAAGGGCAAGGCGGCATATTCTGACACAAATTACCAGCTTCTGGGCAAAATTATTGAAACCGTAACCGGCGAAGACATTGGCGATGTGTTTCAAAAATACATTTTTGATAAGCTTGGCCTTTTTAGCACCTATGCCTTTAACGATATTGCTGATAAAGAGCCGGCCCCTCTTTATTATAAGGATAGACAGCTGTGGCTGCCCAACTACATGATGTCAATTACCAGTGAAGGCGGCATCGTATCAACGGCAGACGAAGTGATGGCTTTTTTAAAGGCCTTTTTTAGCGGCCGTTTCTTCCCAAAAGAGAAAATTGAGGGGCTGAAGAAATGGAACCTTCTTCTTCCGCCGCCCGGCCTGTTTTATTTCGGCATAGGCTTGGAGAAAACCCCCACGCCCCGCATTGTATCCCTTAGAAAGCCCATTAACGAAATTATAGGATTTTGGGGGCAAACAAGTTCTTTTGCATGGTATAACCCCGATGCCGATTTGTATTTTACAGGCACCGCCAACCAAATTGACGGCACAGGGCACAGGGCCGCAATGAAGGCTATCATTAGACCTGTTCGGAAACTGCTTCACACAATTTCTTTTGGCGCACGCTTCTCGCAATTTTTGCCCAAAAACGGGGCAAAAACCGCTGCCAGCTATCACGCCAAGAAATTGGTTCAGCAAGGT